>JAUNLL010000028.1 GCA_030532275.1 Peptoniphilus sp.
GATCCATTTCCAATCCCAAGAAGTACTATCATCTTGAGTTTGTGTGCAACAATGAAGTACATAGCAAATTTTTAAGCGAGATAATAAACGGTTTCGGATTTAAATCAAAAATCATAATCCGAAAGGAAAATTATATAGTGTATTTAAAGGAAGCTGAACAGATTTCCGACCTGCTCAGTCTTATGGGTGCACACAAATCCACTCTTGAATTTGAAAATGTGAGAGTTTTCAAAGATGTAAACAATCAGGTAAACAGGATTGTAAATCTGGAAAATGCCAATTTAAACAAGATTATAGACACGCGTATAAGACAGCTGAAGGATATAAAGTACATAGATGAGCATTTGGGAATTGACAAATTGCCCAAAAATTTGCAGGAAATTGCTTTGCTTCGAATGAAGGATGAATCACTGAGTCTTAAAGAACTTGGTATGAAGCTTGATCCGCCCATCGGCAAGTCGGGCGTAAATCACAGATTTGCAAAAATTAAAGAAATTGCCGATAAATTAAGGAGTGAAACACATGGTTGAGAAGACAATTACATTAAAGAATGAAGATGGATTACATGCAAGAGCGGCGGCTCTGTTTGTGAGATCGGCAAATAAATTTCATTCAGAAATTACGATTACCGCCCATGAAGAAAGCGTTAACGGCAAAAGCATCATTGGCATTATGTCTCTTGGGGCAAAGAGTAACGAGGAAATCAGTTTAAGAGTACACGGGTCAGATGAAATTGAAGCAATTGACAAATTGATCTCATTGATAGAAAATAATTTTATAGAATGAACAAAAAAGAGTTTTAATTTTATTAAAGCTCTTTATTTATATAAATTTAAATGTTTTGAAGGATGATATTTTGAATAATTTTGTTAATTTGCATGTGCACAGCGAGTACTCTCTCTTGGACGGCTCTGCGAGGATAAAGGAAATAGCGAAAAAAACCAAGGAATTGGGCATGAACAGCGTCGCTCTTACGGACCATGGCAATATGTACGGTACGATAGCCTTTTATAAAGCCTGCAGGGAAGAGGGAATAAAGCCCATAATCGGCTGTGAGATATATGTGAGCGACGGAGATTATAGAAATTTTGACAAGGATATGGCAAGATACCACTTGATTTTGCTTGCGGAAAATAATACAGGATACCAAAATCTCATGAAAATAGTTTCAGAAGGCTTTGTAAGAGGATATTACTACAAGCCGAGAGTGGATAAAGAGATTTTGAGAAAGTACAGCGAGGGGATCATCGCCGCATCTGCATGCCTTGCGGGAGAAGTGCAAAGAAAGTTAAATTACAACGACTACGAGGGAGCTAAAAAAGCCGCCCTTGAATATGTGGATATATTTGGCAAGGATAACTTTTTCCTTGAGCTGCAGGATCACGGAATATTCGAGCAAAAACAAGTGAATAAACAACTGGAAATTTTGTCTGAGGATTTAGGCATAGGACTTATTGCAACAAATGATGTTCACTACTTAAACAAGAGCGATTCTCATGCACATGATGTTCTTCTCTGCGTTCAGACCGGCACCACCATCAGCGATGAGAAAAGGATGAAATTTCAGACGGAAGAGTTTTATCTAAAGGGCTATGATGAAATGCACGAGCTTTTCCCCGGCAATGAAGAAGCTCTTAAAAACACACAGAAAATAGCCGACAGGTGCAATGTGGACATTGAATTTCACAATCTTCACCTTCCTCATTTTGATATTCCCGAGGGATATACCAATGAATCCTATTTAAGGCACCTAGTTGAAGAGGGAATAGCGCAGAGATACGAAAAGATCGATTCTGAGATAAAATCCCGTGTGGAATATGAACTGGACACCATCATAAAGATGGGATATACAGATTATTTTCTGATAGTTTGGGATTTTATAAGATATGCAAAGAGCAAGGGTATAATGGTAGGTCCCGGAAGAGGATCGGCCGCCGGTTCCATAGTGTCCTACGCTTTGAGAATAACCGATGTGGATCCCATGAAATTCGCTCTTCTCTTTGAAAGATTTTTAAATCCTGAAAGAGTTTCCATGCCCGATATAGATATAGATTTTTGTTATGAGAGAAGAGAAGAAGTAATAGATTATGTAATAGACAAGTACGGCAAGGAGAACGTGGCACAGATAGTCACCTTCGGTACCTTGGGTGCCAGGGGAGCCATAAGGGACATAGGAAGAGCCTTGGACATCAGCTATGGAAGAGTGGACTATATAGCAAAATTAGTGCCTAATGAGCTGAATATGACCATTGCAAAGGCTCTGGAGATAAATCCTTCCCTTAAAAAGGAATATGAGAACAACGAAGAAATACATGAGTTAATCGATACGGCCTTGAAGGTGGAAGGTCTTCCACGACACACATCCACTCACGCTGCAGGTGTGGTAATATCAAAGGATGCCATAACCAACTATGTTCCGCTTACGAGAAACGGTGAAATAATAGCGACGCAATTCAACATGACGGAATTGGAAGAGCTGGGGCTTTTGAAGATGGATTTCTTAGGTCTTAGAACCTTGACAGTCATAAGGGATGCTCTGTTTTTAATAAAGAAAAACCATGATGTGGATATCGACTTTTCAAATATGACCTTGGATGATCCCAAGGTTCTCGAGATGTTTGCCAGGGCTGAAACCCTGGGAGTGTTTCAATTTGAATCTGCAGGAATGAGAGCCTTTTTAAAGGAACTTAAACCCGATGCCTTTGAAGACCTGGTAGCTGCAAATGCTCTGTTCAGACCGGGACCCATGAACCAAATACCTAAGTTCATAGAGTCAAAACACAATCCTAAAAAAATAAGCTATATTCATCCAGCCCTGGAAGATATTCTTTCAGGCACCTATGGATGCATAGTCTATCAAGAGCAGGTAATGCAAATAGTTCAAAAAATAGGCGGTTATTCCTTGGGACGAGCAGACCTTGTAAGGCGTGCCATGTCCAAGAAAAAGATGGCTGTCATGGAAGAGGAAAGACAAAATTTCATATATGGAAAAATCGAAAAGGATGAAAAACTCTGTTGTGGAGCCCTTGAAAATGGTGTTGATGAAAAAAGTGCCAATGAAATCTACGACTTGATGATAGATTTTGCCAATTACGCCTTCAACAAATCTCATTCAGTGGCCTACTCTGTGGTGGCTTATTGGACAGCATATTTAAAATATTACTATCCCACGGAATTTATGGCTGCACAAATTTCATCTCACATGGGCAATATGAACCAAGTTGCACTGTATATAGAGGAATGCACACGACTGGGAATAGAGATTTTGCCACCGGATATAAATAAAAGCTATAAAAAATTTGCTGTTGAAAAGGGCAAGATAAGATTCGGGCTCAAGGGAGTGAAAAATTTAGGCACCAACTTAATCGAAGCCATAGTTGAAAACAGAAAAAAGGGTGAGTATAAATCCATCAAAGACTTCATTGACAGAATTGCAAAAAGCCATCCTCACGCCATCAACAAACGATCCACGGAATATCTGATAAAATCAGGCGCTCTAGACAGCTTAGGAGGAAGGCGATCACAGTACCTGGCGGTTTATGAATCCTATATAGACAATGCGTTGTCCAATTTGAAAAATAATTTAAAGGGACAGTTCTCCCTCTTCGACAGGGAGGACAGCAGGGAAAGACTTCCCGATATAAAGGACTTCAACATGAGAATGAAATTGGAGATGGAGAGGGAAATTTTGGGCATGTATGTATCGGGACATCCTCTTGACTCCTACAAGGCCTTGATAAAGACGCTTAAGGTGACCAATGTCAACTCCATAAATGAAAAATACAAAGATTCCAACAGAGGCAACATAAAGGTAAGAGTGGCAGGCATATTAAAAAACAAAAAAACCTTGATCACCAAGCAGAAAAAAATCATGGCCTTTGCAAATCTTGAAGATCTCTATGGGCAGATTGAATTGGTGATATTTCCGACGATTTACGAAAGGGATATGGATAACATAGTAGATGATCTGATAGTCTTGGTAGAAGGTCATATACAGCATTCTGAGGTGGAGGAACCGAAGATATTGGTGGACTCCATAAAAAAATTGCAGGAACCTTCCAAGAAAAAACTGTATATTTCCATGGTGAACTCCAAGGATGAAAATATGAAAAAACTTTTCATGTCCATATTAAAAAAATACAAGGGAAATGTTCCTGTGGTATTTTACTACGAGGATACTAAAAGAGGATATGGACTGAGTCGTGACTATTGGATAGATGAAAATAAATTTGAAGATTTAAAACTGGATATTTTAAAATATTTAGAGCAAGATCCTTCAAAGATAATATTAAAGTAGGTGTATTATGGAAAAAATCGGCATATTGACAAGCGGTGGAGATGCGCCCGGAATGAACGCCGTAATAAGGGCGGTAGTTAGAACTACAATAGGCATGGGACATGAAGTCTACGGAATAAAGAACGGCTATGAGGGCTTGATGGACGGAGAAATAAACAAGCTCGTGGAATCTTCCGTTGCGGATATAATCCAAAGAGGAGGAACGATTTTAGGCACATCACGTTCCGATAAATTCATGACTGAAGAGGGTTTGAGAAGAGCCTTGAGCATGATAGAAGTCTTCGGCATAACTAAATTGATCGTAGCAGGAGGAGATGGAACCTTAAAGGGAGCACAAAAACTTGCTGACAGAGGTGTGGATGTAATAGGAATTCCCTTGACCATTGACAATGACATGGCGCATACGGATTACACCATAGGATTTTTTACAGCTGTTGACACGGTAACTGAAGCCATATCCAAGATCAGAGATACAACAGAATCCCACGGACGAGCACATGTAGTTGAAGTGATGGGAAGAAATTGTGGAGATATAGCACTTTACAGCGGACTTGCCTCAGGAGCTGAAACCATAATAATCCCCGAAAGAGAGCCGGACTTTGACGATATAGCACGAAGAGCTATAATGAGCAAAAAAAGAGGAAAGAGGCACCACATAATAATAATGGCAGAAGGTGCGGGAGATTCCCATGAACTTGCAGAAAAATTCAGCGAACTCACGGAGATTGAAACCAAGGTGACTGTGCTGGGATATTTGCAGAGAGGAGGAAGTCCCAACATAGTCGACAGGATGACAGGCTCGAAGATGGGCCATGATGCTGTGGAGTTTATTTTAGACCACTTCGGAGGATATGCAGTGGGAATAAAAAACAGCAAAGTAAAGATATTCGATATTGACGAAGCTCTTGCAGCTGACAAGGAATTTAGAGATGATTTGATTGAAGTCATCAAATCCATATCCATATAGTAAATAGCAAAAAATAGAAACCCCGTACTTTTGTACGGGGTTTCGCTTATGTTTAGTCAGTTGAGTTTAACTGTTTCATTTCTCATTATTTCCACATTGAAGTATGTCAATGTATCATCTTCTATCCTTGCGTTTTGTGTTGCATCTGAAGTTTTGTAGATTTCCATGCCCTTTTTGTCAAATACCATTAATTTGTATTTTCCGTCCATGTTGTCAACGAAGGTAACTAGCAGGTAGTTGCCTTGTTTTTCCATGAAATTCACTTCTGCACCTCTATTTAGTTTTATGTTATTTTTCGTGCGCAGTGAGGAATCCGTAGAGTCCACCCAGAAAACTTCATTGCCCATGGTTATGGTTTGACCGTACTTTATGAATACGTCCTTTGCGATTTTTTCCAGTTTTTCATTATCCATGTCGTACATATAGTAGCTATCTGACGATATAAAGTACAATTTGGAATCTCTTTGTTCGAAGTCCTTCACCGGCAAATTGGAGATCAATTTGTATTCATTTCCGATGTGTGTCAAGCTGAATAGTCTGTAATCTTTTCCGTTTGTTCTTATGAGGTAGTATTTTCCCTTGTAGTATATACTTCCGGGAAGATCGTAGTAGTCTGAAGATTCTTCAGAGGGCTTCGATGGTGTTATGGGTTTGCTTTCATTTTTTGATGAGATCACAAGTCCCTTTTGATGGGAAAAATCGTAATCCCATTTGAATTCATTGACACAGAATCTCCATGTCATGGGGAAGTAGGTAACTCCTCTGAACACAAATAGAGGATAGGGTTCAAGTTCGTTTCTTATTTCCGTGCCGTTTACTCTTATTCTGAAATTGGGGATGTTCACGGGATAGGAATTTGCATTTTTAAGCCTTGTGTTGTAAAAATTAAAGGCTCCTGAAATGCCCGTTTGATTTATGACAAGACCGCCACTTTCACTCCAGTCGGTTTCAACTCCTAAAAATCTCGTTGTGTACCATGTCATCGGAAAGTAAGTTATATCTTTGTAGACTAAGAGAGGGTATTCCGAAGAATAGTTATCAACTTTTATTCCGTTTAATGTCACGTCAAAACCGGGTAATCCGGCATATACTTCCTTAGCTTCCACCTTTTGTCCCGTAGAGAAAATAAAAACAAAGACAAAAAGTATCATTAATTTTTTCAAGGTTTTTTTCATTTTATCACTCCTTGTTTATATTATATGCGATTATCGATCTTTTTATGTAACATCTATGTTAAGTTAATGAGTCAATTAGATTTCAAATATTAACTTTTTGCTAAGTAAAAGACATAAATTCAGCCAATGTGCATACAATTAATCATCTGTGTAAATTGCAACGCTTTCCTGCGATTTACATTTGGGTTTATTTGTGCTATTCTAAGGACAGATAAAGCAATAATATTACTATGAAAGGACTATTAATGTGAAGGATAAAAATTTTAAAACTAGGTGGGGCTTTGTACTGGCCTGTGTAGGAAGTGCCGTGGGAATGGCAAATGTGTGGGGTTTTCCCTTCAGGATGGCATCTCTTGGAGGTGCTGCATTTTTAATACCCTACTTGATTTTCGTAGCGTTGTTTTCCTATGTGGGGCTCAGTGCAGAGTATGCCATAGGCAGAAAAACGGGAACGGGTACCTTGGGTTCCTATGAGTATGCATGGAAGAGCAGAGGGTTTAAGGGTGTTTCAAAGGTCATTGGCTGGATACCTCTAATAGGGTCTTTTTGTATTGCAATAGGATATTCTGTAATAGTCGCCTATGTGTTGAAGGCATTGGTGGAATCGCTGACCGGTACTTTGATGACAGTGGACAGTCAAAGTTGGTTTGAGGGTTTTTCTTTGACGGCCTATTCCGTCGTACCTTACCACATCGCCATCATCATAGCTGTGGCCATAACTTTAAGTGTGGGTGCTAAGAGTATAGAAAAGACCAGCAAAATAATGATGCCCTTATTCTTTGTGTTATTTTTGATTTTGGCAGTGAGAGTTTTCTTTTTAGATAATTCTTTTAAGGGCTATGAATTTATGTTCACTCCCAGATTTGATGAATTGGCAAATCCCGAAGTGTGGATTTATGCAATGGGACAGGCCTTCTTTTCTCTGTCTGTTACGGGAAGTGGTATGATAGTCTACGGTTCCTACTTGTCCAAGGGAGAAGATATAGTTAAATCTGCCAAGGAAACGGCCTTTTTCGATACCATAGCAGCATTGACTGCAGCATTGGTAATAGTGCCTTCAACCTTTGCCTACGGTGTGGATTTAAATTCAGGTCCGGGACTGTTATTTGTAACTTTGCCGACTATTTTGCAGGATATAGCCTTTGGCAGGGTATTTGCCATTATCTTGTTCTTGGCTGTGGTCTTCGGCGGTATAACATCCTTGCAAAATATGATCGAGGTCGTCGTTGAATCCTTGCTTTACAAATTTCCAAAGTTAAAGAGAAATACAGTGCTTACTGTTTTAATCGTACTGTTGTTTGCAATAAGCGTAAATATGCATCAAATTTTCAAATGGGGTCCATGGATGGATTTCGTATCCATATACATAATTCCCATAGGTGCGGTTATAGGTTCTATAACTTGGTTCTGGGTTCTAAAGAAGGACGAGTTGCTCGATGAAGTAAATGACGGAGCGGAAAAGCAGTACTCCAACACATGGCATGTAATCGGAAAATACGTTTATGTACCTCTTGCTACGATACTTTGTGCCATAGCATTGTTTAAGGGTATATCTTTTTAAATAATTAATTTATGTATTGACTTTTATAATTCCATTTAGTATTATGGATTAAATTTATTTAAAATCGATGAAGTGGATGAGAGAACATTAGGTATTTTCAGAGAGCTGATACTTGGTGAAATTCAGTAGCCTAAGTTCAATCGTGAGGGCCATGGAGATCATATTGTGAGGCTTGGCTGAGCAGTATGCGTACAGTTTTCGTTAAACTTTGAGAGGGAAGTATTTCTAAAAAAGAGTGGTACCGCGGTAATTTCGTCTCTTTCTCCTTGTGGGAAAGAGACTTTTTATTATTTAAAAGGTCCCTGTGGCCGCTGTTGTAGAAAAACAGAGTTCTTAATTATCGGTATTGTTTTTTAGAGTGCTTTCAAATGGAGTGGTACCGCGATATGTTCGTCTCTTTTTTATAGAGAGGCTTTTTTTATTGGAGGGAAAAAGATGAAGAAAATTAAAAAGGCAGTATTGGCATACTCAGGAGGTCTGGACACATCAGTAATAATATCATGGCTCATTGAAAATTACGGATGTGAAGTTGTGACTTATTCCGCAGACTTGGGACAAGAGGAAGAATTGGACGGTCTGGAAGAAAAGGCGAAGAAGAGCGGAGCGATAAAGAGTTACATAGACGATCTGACAGATGAGTTTGTAGAAGATTTTGTATTTGAAACGGTGAAATCAGGGGCGAAATACCAAAGGAAATATTTGCTGGGAACTTCTTTTGCAAGACCCTTGATAGCTAAAAGACTTGTGGAGATAGCGCATAAGGAAAACTGTGATGCGATAGTTCACGGTTGCACAGGCAAGGGTAACGACCAAATAAGATTTGAAACTGCAATTAAATATTTCGATCCCCATATAACGATCATAGCGCCATGGAGAACCTGGGATATAAAATCTCGTAAAGATGAGGAAGAATATGCAAAGCAAAGGGGTATCAAGATAAATTCCAACAAGGGCAATGTATACTCCGAGGACAGAAACATATTCCATATATCCCATGAAGGCCTTGATCTGGAAGATCCGGGCAATGAACCTGATTATGACAAGGTGCTAACGCTCTCTAAAACCTATGAAGAGGCCTCCGACACACCTGAATACGTGGAAATAGAATTTGAAAAGGGCATTGCCGTTAAGTTGAACAATAAGGAACTATCACCTAAGAATTTACTCAAGGAGTTAAATCACATAGGCGGAGAACACGCCATAGGCATCGACGACATCATAGAGGACAGGATAGTGAACATGAAGATAAGGGGCATTTATGAAAATGCAGGCGGTTCCATCCTATATGCGGCTCATGAATTGTTGGAATCTATCACTCTGGACAAAGAAACTCTAGATTTTAAAGATATCGTGTCAATAAAATATGCCAATTTAATCTATGGAGGATTGTGGTATTCAAACCTTAGAAAATCATTGTCCGCATTTATCGACAGCACTCAAGAAAGAGTTACCGGCAAGGTAAAATTAAAACTTTACAAGGGAAACATAATACCTGCCGGAGTATGGTCCAAGTATTCTCTATTCAATAAAGATTTTGCCACCTTTGAAGAAGATGACGTCTATGACCAACAGGATTCACAGGGATTTGTAAACCTATATTCTCTTTCTGTAAAGATACAAGCAATTATGGAGGAAAATTTAAAGCATGAAGGTATTGAAGGGTAGATTCGAAAAAGACATAGATAAAGATGCGAATATTTTAAATAATTCTATATCCGTAGATTACAAATTGTATGAAGTTGATATAAAGGGTTCTCTTGTGCATAGTAAAATGTTGTGCAAACAGAAGATAATTTCCCAAGAGGACTATGAAGCCATCGCTCAAGGACTGGAGGGAATCCTCGAAGATATAAAAAGCGGCACATTGGCAATAGACTATGAGGCCGAAGATATTCACATGTTCATAGAGGAAGAACTCACAAAGAGAATAGGTTCCGCAGGCAAAAAACTTCACACCGCCAGATCTCGTAACGACCAAGTGGCTCTGGACGTAAAGTTGTATTCAATTGAAAAGGCGGAAGAGATAATAGAACTCTTATTTAAACTCTGTCAGAGCTTAATTTCACTGGCAAAGGAAAATTTAAACACCATTATGCCCGGATACACTCATCTTCAAATTGCACAACCTGTGACCTTTGCACACCATGTGATGGCCTATGTGCAGATGATTTCAAGAGATATGGAGAGATTTGTCGATGCGAAGAAGAGGATGAGTACCTGTCCTCTGGGTGCAGGAGCATTGGCGACCAGCACCTATCCCATCGACAGACATTTTTCTGCAGAGATGCTGGGATTTAAAAGTCCAACGCTAAACAGCATGGACTCCGTATCTGACAGAGATCATCTCTTGGAATTGCTCTACGACATAGCCAATTACATGATGCACCTATCCAGATTCAGTGAAGAAATAGTTTTATTTTCATCGCAAGAATTCGGATTCTTGACCTTGGATGATCAGTATTCCACAGGCTCATCAATAATGCCGCAAAAGAAAAACCCCGATATGGCGGAACTCATAAGGGCGAAAAGCGCAAGGTGTACTGCCAATTTAACAGGTATGTTGACCATGATGAAGGGATTGCCCCTTTGCTACAACAAAGATATGCAGGAAGACAAGGAGTATATCTTCAGCAGTGTGGACATCGTCATCAATGCCACAAAGGTATTTACTGGGATGCTTGATACTCTTAAAGTGAATAAGGATAAAATGTTGAAAATGGCGCACAAGGGATTTATTAACGCAACGGACATGGCGGACTACCTTGTAAAGAAGGAAATACCCTTCAGAGATGCCTACGACATAGTGGGTAAAATTGTGAGGTTCTGCGTCGAAGAGGATAAGAATTTAAAGGATTTGAACCTAGAAGACTTCAAGGAATTTTCCGATGTATTTGAAGATGATATCTATAAATACATAGACCTTGAATATATTTTATACAACAGAAAAGTCTTTGGAGGTCCCGCTCCCGAAGCTGTGCAACAACAGATAGAATTAACTGAAGAAATACTTGATAAATTAAAAAATAACTCCTGAGAAGGGGTTATTTTTATTGGTCTTTAATTGTTGGAAAAAATCCTCTAAAGTTAAAATTCTTTCATTTTTTCTTGGACGTGTTTTTTAAATTCGTCCTTTAATTCTTCGTTCTTCAATGCAAAGTCAAAGGTCGCCTTTAAATAACCGATTTTTGAGCCTAAGTCATATCTTTTGCCTTGGATGTTCACTCCATATATATCCTGTGTTTTCATGAGTTCGATCAATCCGTCTGTCAATTGAATTTCTCCCTTTGCGCCGGGACTCAAATGGGGAAGTATTTCAAATATTTCAGGTGTGATTATGTATCTTCCCATGATGGCAAGATTTGACGGTGCGGAGTCCACATCAGGTTTTTCTACCATGGACAGTATTTTGTCCCCCTCTATTTCCACTATTCCATACTTATGCACGTCTTTTCTGTCCACTTCATACAAACCTATTACAGAGCTTTGGACTTCGTCAAATTTGCTCAGCAATTGCTCCGAAGCATTTAGTGGGTTATCTATCATTTCATCTCCTAAAAGGAGCAAAAAGGGTTCATCTCCGATGAAACTTGCAGCGCAGTTGACGGCGTGGCCAAGACCCAAGGCCTTGTGCTGTCTTATAAAATGAATATTTGCAATATCGTTTAGATTTCTTACTTTTTCAAGGTCGTCCTTTTTATTGTCAAGGATCAATTTTTCTTCTAATTGGTGATTGGTGTCGAAATAATCCACAATGGAGTCTTTTCCATTGCTTAAAATTATCAAGATATCTTCAATGCCACATTTTGTGATTTCTCTTATTAAAAACTCAATGCCCGGTGTATCTATTATGGGCAACATTTCCTTTGGTATGGATTTTGTAAAGGGCAAAAATCTGGTGCCCAGTCCGGCAGCGGGAATAACAGCTTTTTTTACTAACATAAATTCACCTCGCTTAAATTATAGCATAGTAAAATTCTATGTACAGTTCAGTTCAAAAAAGTTAAGTTTTGTTGTATTATATACAAAAGGAGATGATTGGATGATACCAACAAGAGAAGACGCAATGAGGTTATTATTGAAGTACAATGAATCAGATGCTCTTATTAAACATGCGCTTCAAGTTGAAGCTGCCATGATACATTTTGCAAAATATTTTAATGAAGATGTGGAAAAATATTCCGTAGTGGGACTTGCTCACGACTTGGATTATGAAAAATATCCGGAACAACACTGTACCATGACCAGACAAATTTTAGAAGAAGAGGGCTGGGACGAAGAATATATCAGAGCCATAGTTTCACACGGTTGGGGATTATGCTCCGATGAAAAACCTGAATCTACCATGGAAAAAACACTTTATACGATAGATGAATTAA
Organism: Peptoniphilus sp.; assembly: GCA_030532275.1. Classification (GTDB taxonomy): domain Bacteria; phylum Bacillota; class Clostridia; order Tissierellales; family Peptoniphilaceae; genus Peptoniphilus_E. The sequence goes on from JAUNLL010000028.1 coordinate 12,377, forward strand.
CAGGAATAATAAATGCCTGCTGTCTGTTAAGACCCAGTAAATCCGTTTTGGATTTAAGTTTGAAGAGCTTGAACAAGAAATTCAAAGATAAAAAATTTGCCGCAGGATGCGACAGAGATGTAATCCTAAAGGGCGTGGAAATGATGGGAATTGACAAAAATATCATTTTTGAAGAAACCATAAAGGGATTGCAGGAAAGAGCGGAAGAGTGTGGATTAAAGGGTAATTTATAATTAATTTCATATTTCTTTCACATTTGCATAATATAATCTATGGAGAAGGGCAGGTGATATTTTGTTTAAAATCTTAGTAGTAGATGATGAAGCTAAAATAAGAGAGGTAATCAGAACCTATGCAGAATTTGAAGGCAACAGCGTCACGGAAGCCTCCGACGGAATAGAGGCCATTGAAAAGTGTAGGGAAGAGAAATTTGACGTCATAGTAATGGATATAATGATGCCGAGGCTCGACGGATTTTCCGCCTATTCTGAAATAAAAAAGATAGCCGATATTCCGGTGTTGATGTTATCAGCCAGAGGAGAGGAGTATGACAAGCTCTTCGGATTTGAGATAGGAATCGATGACTATGTGGTAAAGCCCTTTTCGCCCAAGGAACTCATGGCCAGATTAAATGTAATTGTAAAAAGGCACCAAAGGAATATTGCCAACAAGACCATGGAGTTTGAAGAATTAAAGATCGACTTGGACGGCAAAGTCGTCTATGTGCATGGAGAAAAGGTGAGCATGACACCCAAGGAATACGACCTTTTGGTATATCTTGCCACCAATGAAAATATCGCCCTATCCAGGGATAAACTTTTAAGCGAAGTGTGGGGATATGACTTCTACGGTGATGACAGAACTGTGGACACCCACATAAAAATGCTCAGAAATTCGATAATGGATTACAGAAAATTCATAGTTACGGTGAGAGGTACAGGGTACAAATTCGATGCTGGGGAATAGGATAAAAATTGATAAAAACAGCATAATGTTCACTTTTTGGAAGTACTTTGTGGTTTTTGCAGTCTCTATTTTAGTTCTGCTATGGCTTTTGCAAATAGTTTTTTTAAATAGATTTTACGAATCTATGAAAATAAGGGAAGTTACTAAAATAGGTGACTATCTAAGGGAAGAATTTAGGAGTGAAACCTTTGAAACCAAGGTGCTGAATTATTCCCAGAGAAAGGCGATGACCATAGAGGTAATAGATGAGAGAGGTCGTCTGATTTTTCCCTTGACTTGGATCGACGTATTGATAAAGCCCAAGGTAATAGATCAAGATACCTTCGATGAATTTTTTGAAGGGGTAAAGGATGGTAAAAGGCCTTCAAGAGTATTTACCACCAAGTTTATAAACCTGGAAAATCCCAGCATAGTCTATGCGGGATATCTTGGAAAGGATGCCACATCTAAGTACTACATCATGATAAAAACCGCTCTTGATCCGGTGGATTCCACCACTGATATATTGAAGCGCATGCTCATAATAGTGTCTGTAATTTCCCTTCTTTTGAGCATAGTTTTATCCTATTATTTCTCGATGAGATTGTCGAAACCTCTTGTGCAAATGTCCAAGACCGCACGACAGTTGGGAAGCGGAGATTATGAAGTGCATTTTGACAATGTGGACTACACGGAGATCAATGACCTGTCCAATACCCTCAACTACGCAACGGAAGAACTCACCAAGACCATTGAACTGAGAAAGGATTTAATCGCCAACGTAAGCCACGATTTAAAAACCCCCTTGACGGTCATCAGGTCCTACGGAGAGATGATAAGGGATATTTCCGGAGAGGATAGGGAACAGCGAAATGCTCATATCAACACCATAATAGATGAGGCTGACAAGTTGACACATTTTGTAAACGACCTGTTGGATTTGTCGAAGATAGAGTCGAAATTAGAAGATGTAAAACTGGAGAGGATCGACTTGTCGGAAGTCGCACAGCAGTTGATAGACAGATTTGAAAAGATGGTGAACCCCGGAATATATAAATTCACTTTGAAAAAAGAGGGCAACACCCATATAGTGGCCGACAGAAAAAGGCTTGAACAGGCCATATACAACTTGATAAACAATGCCATCAACTATATTGGAGAGGATAAAGAGATTATCTTGAGCGTGATTGAAAGGGATGGAATTGTCGAATTCAGTTGCATAGACAAAGGAATGGGAATTCCCGAGTCGGAACTGAATAATATTTGGGATAGATTTTACAGAGTAAGAGCCAACCACATAAGACCTGAGGCTGGAACGGGACTGGGACTGTATATAGTCAAAAATATATTTGAGATGCACAAGTTTGAATATGGAGTGGAGTCCGAATTCGGCAAGGGATCCAAGTTTTATTTCAGGACAAAGGCTGTCTAGATTTTTTAAAAGAAGTACAAATATAAGTTTAAATCCTTTTAAAGGAAGGATTTTTAAGAGAAGAGGATGCGCAGAGCATTCTCTTTTTTTTATGTAAAAATTCTTAAAAAGCCCAAGATTAAATTTAAAAATAATATTAAAATTCGGGGAATAGTGACTATGGTCACTATTTTATTTCTTTATGTAATCATATAGATTAAGTGAATTTTTTATTGTAAAATGTAACTAAGTGGAGAGAAATGGTTTAATGTGGTAGAAAATGGTGGATAAATGTTAATAGGAGAATTTAATCATTCCATCGACAGCAAGGGTAGAGTTATAATCCCGTCTAAGTTCAGAGAGGATTTACAAGGACAATTTGTAATGACTAAGGGTCTTGATCATTGTCTATTCGTCTATCCCATGGAAGAATGGAAAAAAATCACCGATAAAATTAAAGAATTACCTATGACGAGCGGACCTGTTAGATCTTTTGTGAGGACCTTTTTTTCAGGTGCACAGGATCAAATACTTGATAAACAGGGAAGAGTGATAATCCCCCAAAATTTAAGAGACCACGCCAATATCGATAAGGATGTAGTGATAATAGGCCTTAACACCAGAGTGGAAATCTGGGCTGTTGAAGAATGGGATTCCTATCAGGAAGAAGAGGCACTTTCCTATGAAGATATGGCTGAAAAATTAGCGGAGCTTGGAATATGATGAACTTCAACCACAAATCGGTTTTATTAAAGGAAACAATAGAATTGTTAAATATAAATCCCGACGGAGTTTATGTCGACGGAACCCTTGGCGGTGCCGGACACTCATCTGAAATCTTAAAAAGACTAAGCGACAAGGGATTGCTCATCGGATTTGACCAAGATAGAGATGCCATAGATAAATCTGAGGAAGTTTTATCCAATGTATCTAAAAACTATAAATTGATTCACAAAAATTACGAAGATTTTGAAGAAACTTTAGATTCTCTGGGAATTTCCAAAGTAAGCGGATTTCTGCTGGACTTGGGCGTGAGTTCCTATCAGTTTGACAATGGAGAGAGAGGTTTTTCCTACAGAACCGATGCGAAGTTGGACATGAGAATGAACAGAGAAAGCTCTTGTACAGCCTATGATATCGTCAACACATACACAAAGGACGAACTGACAAAAATATTGTGGGATTATTCCGAGGAAAAGTGGGCCAGCAGAATTGCCGAGTTCATAGTCAACAGGAGAAAAACGGAGCCGATCGCCACGACCTTTGAATTGGTGGATGTAATCAAATCGGCAATACCGGCATCGGTGAGAAGAAATAGCGGTCATCCTGCGAAAAAAACCTTTCAAGCCCTGAGAATAGAAACAAATAATGAGTTGAATATTTTAAGAAATACCCTGAACAGAATGATAGACAGATTGGACTCAAAGGGCAGAATAGCAGTGATTTCCTTTCATTCCTTAGAGGACAGAATAGTCAAGGAAACTTTCAAATACAAGTATCTTGACTGCATATGCCCCAAGGATACGCCCATATGCACATGCAATAAAAAAAGAGAAATAAAAATAATCACCAGAAAACCCATAACCGCATCAAAGGAGGAGCTGGAGGCAAATAACAGATCTCACAGTGCAAAACTCAGAGTTGCGGAGAAATTGTAGAGGTGTATAATGACTATAAATAAATTTAAAAACTATAAAAGGCCACCTGTGAAAAAAAGGTTTACATTCAAGTACGGTAAAAAACCGTTGTTTATGACCTTAGTTGTTGTTATGATTATTGCACTTGGAACTACAATTTCACTTGCGGGTTTATCGAATTTAGATAAGCAAATAAACAATTTGGATTTTGAAATTTCTGAACTTGAAAAGACTAAAATGTCTTTGATGGGTGAGATACAAGGAATAAAGAGTTCTTCTGAGATTGAGAGAGAAGCGATGTACAAATTAGGTATGGTATATCCCAAGGAAGAACAAATTGTGTACATAGATATTGGCGACAAAGAAGAAGAAAAAGATGTCAATAACAACGTATTTCTTAGCCCTATTTATTCTGTATTAAAATCCTTTACAATAAATTAGGGGGAG
>JAUNLL010000029.1:0-15168 GCA_030532275.1 Peptoniphilus sp.
CCTCCATAAAATTCTGCTATTTTAGTGGCGTCTACATGGGACTTGGTTCTGATGCTCAGCTTTATAGAAGATTTCTTTATCTTCATAAAGATGGCCACCTCTACATCATCTATATCTCTTATAAATTCAACTATTCCCTCTGTGTCGCTCTTAACAGCCCCACAATTTTCTATCATTTCATCGTCAACATAAACTACAGCGATTTTATCATCGTCAAAAAGTTCCATGGTATTAACGGCATTAATCAACAGTTTAGTCTTTTCAAGAGATCTTTTTTGATATAGATTTACTGCAATTTCGTTTTTATCTATTCCATATTCAAGCAAGTGAGATGCAGCCACAAAGGTGGCAGGTCTGACGGAATCGTATTTAAAACTCCCTGTATCGCTTGAAATAGCAGCATATAGGCAAGTAGCAATATCCTTGTTTAATTTATAATCCAAGTCTTTAAAAAGATTGAACAAAACCTCTCCCGTTGCAGGTGATGAACTGTCAACTATGTTAAAATCTCCAAAATTAGTGTTGGTCTTGTGGTGATCGATATTGAGTTTGCAGTTCGATTTCAAAAACAAATCTCTGCAGTTTTTTCCCAATCTTCCAATATCTGCACAATCCAAGGCTATAAATAAATCCGGAATAAAATCAATGCTCTCACTCTTTACAGAGCGGTTTATATTTGGCAAAAAATGATAATTTTTAGGTATGAAGTCATCAATAATCAGAAATACATCTTTGTTTTCATTAATTAGGTAATTATACACAGCACAAATAGAACCCAGATTATCTCCATCAGGGTTCATATGTGATGCGATACAAATGTTTTTGGATTCAGAAATGACTTTCTTAATCTTCTCTGTTTGCATTTTTAACCTCTTTAATGAGTTTATCTATCTTTAAATTGATCTCCAAGCTATCATCATAAATGAATATTAACTCAGGCATAATTCTCAATTTAACTGCGTGTGATAACTCTCTTTTAATAAATCCTTTTGCATTTTCAAGTGCTTCTTGAGTATCATCTTTTTTTGATTCGTCATCTAATATTGAATAATAAATCTTGGCAAAGGACAAATCATTTGTAACCTCTGCTTTCGATATGCTTATTATTTCAGGTATTCTGGGATCCTTTAATTTAAATCTGATAATATCAGATACAGCTCTTCTAACTTCCTCAGAAATTTGAGCTACTCTTTTTTTATTCAAAAAATCACCTAAGCCCTTTTTACTTCCTTTAGAATATAACTTTCCAGCAAGTCGCCTTCTTTAATGTCGTTAAAATTGTCAATTCCAAGTCCACCTTCAAATCCGGTCGCCAATTCCTTAACATCATCTTTAAATCTCTTCAAGGATGATATTGCTCCTTCATGTATGACCACGTCATCTCTTAATACTTTTACCATGGAATTTCTTGGTATTTTGCCACTGATTACGTATACACCGGCAACTATGGTATTACCCGGCAGTTTAAAGGTTTGTCTGACTTCACATCTACCTTGAATTTCTTCAATTATATTGGGTTCCAACATACCATTAACAGCAGCTTCAATATCATTTATAATGTCATAAATTACTCTGTAAGTTCTAACATCAACTTCTTCGGTTTTAGATAAATCCAATGCATTTATATTCGGTCTTACATTAAATCCGATTACTATTGCAGAGGATGCAGATGCCAGCGATATATCAGATTCGTTAATTCCTCCGACACCACTGTGGATTATTTTTATCTTAACTTCTTCGTTAGATAATTTTTCCAAAGATTGATTCAATGCTTCCACGGAACCCTTGACATCGCCCTTTACTATGATATTTAAGTCTTTCATTTCTCCTTCTTTTAGCTTGTCAAAAAGATTGTCCAAGGAAACCTTTGAGCCTTTTGCCATTTTATCCATTCTCAATTGTTCTTGATTCTTTTCCGCTATGGATCTTGCAGTCTTTTCGTCATCGACTACATAGATGGGATCTCCCGCATTGGGTACATCTGATAATCCGAGGATTACAGCAGGCATCGACGGTCCGGCTTTTTTTATAGTTCTTTTTTTGTCATCAGTCATGGCTCTTATTCTACCACTTGAAATTCCTGAAACTACATTGTCGCCAAATTTCATAGTTCCCTTGCTGACAAGAATTGTTGCCATGGGACCTTTACCCTTGTCCAGCTTTGCATCAATTACCGTACCTATGGCATTTCTATTGGGATTCGCCTTTAATTCCAACATTTCAGCTACTAATAAAATCATTTCAAGAAGCTCAGGAATTCCTTCTTCCGTTCTGGCAGAAACGCCAACCATTATCGTATCTCCACCCCATTCTTCGGGCATCAATCCGTTTTCAAGAAGCTCTTGCTTTACTCTGTCTATATTTCCAGTTCCCTTATCGATTTTATTTATTGCTACAATTATAGGAACTCCTGCGGATTTGGCATGGGATATGGCTTCAACTGTCTGTGGCATTACACCGTCATCAGCAGCAACTACAAGTACAGCTATATCGGTAATTAAAGCTCCTCTTAATCTCATTGCGGTGAAGGCTTCGTGTCCCGGCGTATCTAAAAAAGTTACTTTTTTGTTGTTTACGGAAACGGTATAAGCACCTATGTGTTGAGTGATTCCACCAGCTTCTGAACCTTGAATATGTGATTTCTTTATTGCATCCAAAAGAGAAGTTTTGCCGTGGTCAACGTGTCCCATAACTGTTACTACAGGTGGTCTTGGTTTTAAACTTTTTTCATCATCTTCAAAATCCAAATTAAGCTGTTCTTCTATGGAAAAATCCTCAGACTTTTCTATCTCAACTTGTATGCCGAAGTCATCAGCTAACAAAATACAAGTATCTTCATCTATTTCTTGGTTTTGACTCGCCATTATTCCCAATCCGATTAATTTTGTGATTACTTGTGCCACAGAAATCTTTAATTCATCTGCAAAATTTTTTACAGTCATGGGAGGATTTATTTTAATTACAGAGTTTTCGCTATTTAAATCTTCTTCTTTTTTCTTGTGGCTCTTAACTTTTTTCTTGGGCGCTTTTTTTGATAAATCTCTTTTTACAAAGGTTTTATTTTCATCATTTTGAGTCTTTTCTCTGTTAGGTCTATGGCTTTTAATCTTTTTAGTTCTTTGATAATCATCTTCGGAGTCTGTTTTCAGTTTAGATGGCATATTCGGTTTAGTCGAACCGCCCTTTTTGTTGGGCTTGTTCTTTTTTTGTTCTCCATCTTTTGCCTTTGGTTTTTCAGACTCAGCCGTTTTTTTATCCTTTATGGAATCACCTTTCCTCATATAAAGTGATTTTACTCTATCTATATCGTTGTTTTCTATATTTGACATGTGATTCTTTACATCTATGTTCATTTCTTTTAACTTTTCAATCAGTTCTTTGCTACTAATTCCAATTTCTTTTGCCAATGCATGTACTCTTATTTTCGACATTGGAACACCTCCTTGAAATAAGGTGCTATTCTTGTTTTATAGATTCTTTTAACTTTTCATAAGTTTCATCATTAATCTCCATTTCAAATGCTCTGTTAAAGGCTTTAGACTTTATGGCTTTTTTTAAGCATTCTTCATTAAAACATATATATGCACCTCTGCCGTTTTGCTTTCCGGTTTTATCTAAAAAAATTTTTCCTTCTTTATCTTTAACTACTCTGATGAGCTCCTTCTTAGGCTTGCTTTCATTGCAACCCAAACATTTTCTCATAGGTACTTTTCTAATTTTTGTCATTTTTTACTCCAAAACAAAATATTAATCAGAAGTTGCTGTTTAATTATCTTCTGTACTTTCTATTAATTCTTCAGTTTCATTTTTTGTAAAATTTGAACTTTTATCAAAATTTTCCTGTAATTCTTCTTCTGTCATATCGTTATCTCTTAAATAGTCTTCATATTGCTGATTGGATTTTATATCGATCTTCCAATTTGTCAACTTTGCTGCCAACCTTGCATTTTGACCTTCTTTACCTATCGCCAAGGACAACTGATAATCCGGTACTATTACAAGAGCGGATTTTTCTTTTTCGTTTATAAATACTTTTTCTACCTTTGAAGGACTTAGGGAATTTGCAATGAAATTTTCAATGGGTTTTTCATATATGACTATATCTACTTTTTCGTCATGCAATTCGTCAACGATGGCTTTAACTCTTGTTCCCTTGTACCCTACACAAGCTCCTAAAGGATCCACTTCCTCCGACCTTGAAAAAACTGCTATCTTAGTTCTTGAACCTGCTTCGCGCGCTATGGAAAATATTTCAACAATTCCTTCGGCTATCTCGGGAACTTCAAGTTCAAATAATCTCTTTACAAGATTCGGGTGCGATCTTGAAAGGATAACTTGAGGTCCCTTTGTTGTTTTTTTAACTTGAACCAACAAAAGTTTGAGCCTGTTTCCTTGTTTATAGGATTCATTTTTTATTTGTTCCGCAGGGGGAAGTATGGCTTCAGTTTCTCCTAAATCAAAATAGACAGAACCATGAGATACTCTTTGAACAACGCCTGTTATTATCTCGTTTTCTCTGTCGGCATAGTCGTTGTAAATAACTTCTCTCTCCGCATCCTTTATTCTTTGAATAACCACTTGTTTTGCAGTTTGAGCGGCTATTCTACCGAAATTTGCAGGTTCTAATTTTTCAATATATACATCATCAATTTCGTACTTGGGGTCTATATTTTTTGCTTTGGAAATTTCTATTTCTAAATTTCTATCTGTCAAATCTTCATCATTGACTATCGTCTTTAGTGAATATAAATTTATATTTCCTGTAACTCTATCAATATCCACCTTGACGTTTTGCGATGTTCCGAAATTCTTTCTATAACTTGAAACTAAAGCAGATTCAAGCGCATCAAATACTACCTCTTTAGGTATCCCCTTTGATTTTTCAAGTTCCTCTAAAGCCCCAATTAGTTCTTCGTTCATTTTATTCCTCCGTTAAAATTTAATTGTTTGTTTCATAAGAGAAATATATTTAATGGGTATTTCAATATTTTGATCATCATCGCATAAAACTATATTTTCCTTATCATACTCAATTAGTTTGCCAATATATGACTTTTTGTCATTTAACGGTGCAAAAAGCTTTACCTCAACTTCATTATTTAAATTTCTTCTGTAATCATCTTGGGTTTTAAGCGGACGATCCAATCCGGGCGAAGACACTTCAAGATAATAAGATTTTTCAATGTCCAATTTATCTACATCATCCTCTATTTTTCTGCTCATAAGTGTGCAGTCATCAAAATTAATACCCTTTGATGAATAGATGAAAATAGAAATTAACAAATGCTTTGAACCGTCTTCTATTTCAACGTCCACAAGTTCGTAACCGAGCTCCTGTGCAGCTTTTGATGAAATTTTTTTAATGCTCTTCACTAAACCAGCTTTATTCAAATTGCACCTCCTCAAAAAAACAAGAGTGGGAAACCCCACTCCTCAATCAACTTCTATTACCCTTTGATTGTATCATTATATTGCCTAAAAATCAACATCTCTAATCCATATTATTTAAATGTCTAGCCACATAAACTCCGCTTGCAGATGCTTGAGAGAGAGAATGTGTAACTCCTCCTCCATCCCCTATTACAAACAATCCCGGAACTATCGTTTCAAAATTATCATGGGTCTTTACCTTCGAGTTATAAAATTTAACTTCTACTCCGTACAGAAGAGTGTCCTCGTTGGCAGTGCCCGGCGCTATCTTGTCAAGGGCATAAATCATTTCAATGATGGAGTCCAACTGTCTCTTTGGAATAACTAAGGACAAATCTCCAGGTGTCGCCTTTAAGGTAGGTATGGTGAAGCACTTGCTCATTCTCCTGCTGCTGGATCTTCTTCCTTTGACTAAATCTCCAAATCTTTGGAGTATAACTCCCCCTCCCAGCATATTTGAGAGTTTAGCTATGGATTCTCCGTATTCGTTTGAATCCTTAAATGGTTCCGTAAATTTATTACTTACTAACAATGCAAAGTTTGTATTTTCACTTTGAAGTTTAGGATCTGAATAAGCATGACCGTTAACAGTTATTATGCCGTTTGTATTTTCTGCGACTACTTGACCGTAGGGGTTCATGCAAAATGTTCTTATGAGATCATTGTAAGCCTTTGTTTGATAGACAATCTTACTTTCATATACCACATCTGTTATGTGTTTGAAAATCTCTGCAGGTAATTCCACTCGCACGCCTATATCCACTTGATTTGATTCCAGTTGAATATTGAATTTCTCACAAATTTTCGAAATCCATTTAGACCCGGATCTTCCTGATCCTAATACCAGCTTTTTAGATTTGAATATACCTTTATCTGTTGTAATCGTAAATACATTTTCCGAATCATCGCGGTCAATATCGGTACATGTGGTATTAAATTTCATCTCCACTTTTTTGTTTGAGTAATCAAATATCTTTTCAAGTATTTTTATATTTCTATCAGTTCCGAAGTGTCTGACCTTTGCTTCTAGCAAGTGTAAATCTTGACGAAGTGCTAAGGTTTTGAGGTCGGAATTGCTCGTAGAGAACAGCTTTGATTCCTGTCCATCGAATTCGCACATAATCTTGTCGACATATTCCATCAAATCTATGGCTTCTTTTCTGCCAATATATTTATAGAGTTCTCCACCGAAATTATTCGTTATGTTGTACTTGCCGTCTGAAAGAGTACCTGCCCCACCATATCCGTTCATTATATTACAAGGGTTGCAGCTGATACAGCGTTCAACCTTGCCTGCTTTTATCGGGCAAATTCTCTTGTCGATGGGATTGCCCTTGTCTATCATCAACACCTTTAGGTCTGTGTTAAGTTTTGTGAATTCATAGGATGCAAACACTCCGCTTGCTCCGGCTCCGATTATAATTACATCATAAATGTTCATAGTTCACCTCAATAAAATATGTCTATTAATTAATGAATAAAAGAGATTTAATATGACTAAATCTCTCTTTTTAAAATATACACTTGATCTATTCCGTCAAGTTCTATAAGATTTACAATTACATCTTCGTCCCTTGATGTTGGAACATTTTTCCCAACATAATCAGGTCTAATTGGAAATTCTCTATGCCCTCTGTCTATCAGTGTTGCAAGTTGAATGGTTTTCGGTCTTGCGGAGAAAGTCAGCGCATCCATAGCTGCTCGTATAGTTCTGCCGGTGAAAAATACATCATCTACCAAGATGACATTTTTATTGTCCACCGGAATTTCAACGTCAATATTTGCACTTCTATATCCAATATCATCTCTGAAGTTAGTTATATCAATTGAATATACAGGAACATTTCCTTCCAACTCTGAAATTTTATTTGCAATTCTTCCGGCTATGTCCTCGCCCCTTCTTATTATTCCCACTAATACCAAGTCTTTAATTCCCTTGTTTCTTTCGACAATTTCGTAGGATATTCTGAGAATAGAGCGATTTATCGCAGGTTCATCCATTATTATACTTTTCATAATCAAACCTTTTTATAAATTTTTCAAATCTCGTTGGAAAATCATCTTCAATAGTGATAATTTTATCACTTACGGGATGTTTAAACTCCAATTTATATGAATGCAGCATTTGTTTGTCTATATTGTATTTATTTTTATTTCCATAAACCAAGTCACCTAAAACAGGATGTCCTATGTGCTTGAAGTGAACTCTTATTTGATGAGTTCGCCCTGTGAGCAAATTTATTGAAACTAAGGTAAAATTGCCAAAAGATCTCAACGCTTTATATTCGGTATGGGCGTATTTTGAATTAATAGGAGTGACAGTCATTTTAATTCTGTTTTTTGTGTCCCTTCCTATGGGCATTTCAATTGAGCCTTCTCCCTCTAATTTTCCCTCTACAATTGCCAGATATGTCTTTTTAATTTTATGTTCTTTAAAGGCATTTACGAGATTCAAGTATGCGGTATCGCTTTTAGCAATTATGATAAGCCCACTGGTATCCTTGTCCAATCTGTGCACAATTCCGGGTCTAAGGGGATCCGGAGTGCTTGCTAAATCTTTAAATGTATATAGCAATCCGTTGACTAATGTGTTATCCATATTCCCCGCTCCGGGATGTGTTACAACATCTTGAGGTTTGGATATTACAGCTATATCTTCATCTTCATATTTGATGAGAAAATCTATTTTTTTTGGCTTTAGAACGAATTCCTCTTCTTCATAAACTGTAATCTTATCCCCAAATTTAATTATTGTTCCAGCCTTTATTTTTTTATCATTTAAAAGTATCATGCCCTCATTTATTTTTTTCTTTATCTGAGATCTGTTCACGTCTATTATGTCCACAAGATACTGATCTAATCTAATATTTTCACTTGTTGAATAATATATTTTCTTATTCATTATTGATCCTTTTTTCCGGATTGTCATAGAAAAGCACCATTATCATCAACAAAATGGTTCCCACTACGACGAAGGAATCCGCAAGGTTGAAAACAGCAAAATCAAAGCCGAAAATTCTCACAGAAATAAAATCGACTACATAGTGCAACCTGACTCTATCTATGAAATTTCCGATGGCACCGCCCAGTATCAAGCCCAAAGACAATTTAAAAATCGCAGAGCTTTTTTTATAATTTTTGAGCAAGATATACAATATTACAATTACGATCACAACCGTAATCACCAAAAAAAACGCCCTTGCATTTTGCATAATTCCAAAGGCCGCACCTCTATTTTCCAAATAAAAGAAGTTTAAAAAATTTTCAATTACCACCACGGGCGGCTCACCCTTTAAAAATTCAACGACTAACTTTTTTGAGATTTGATCTACTAACACTAAAATAGATGCAAAAATAAGAACACTCATAGATCCTCCGATAGAATAATTACTTTGGGAATTTTAGGTTTATTATAAATTTATCTTTTTTTGATTTTCCGATTATTTCATCGAAATATATTCTTCCAAATTTTTTAATAGATATAATGTCTCCGGGATTTAAGGGGAGAGAATTTTTATCTTCAACTTTAAAATTGACCTTTACTGCCTTCGATTGAATTATGTCATTGGATGTAGATCTGGACACATTGATAGCCTGAGAAATGACCACATCCAATCTCAGTGATGAAACTGTCACTTTCTTTTCAATGTATTCCCTTGAAATCTCTCGGAATTCTTCATCGACCCAATGCGCATTGTACCTGGAAATTTTTTCCATGTTTATTCGGACAAAATCGTACAACTCTTTTTTTATAAAAACAAAGAAATAATCATCGCCAATTACTATATCTCCAATCTTATTTCTCTCTATTCCCAGTCCCATCAAAGAACCTAAAATATTTCTATGAGTATAGTTATTGTCATTTTTATAGCTGAGCAATGCTACATCATCCGCTTTTATCTCATGCAAATAAGATGGATAAATATATATAACTGCTCTTTCACAATTAACATATCCACCATCTATTTTGTAACTTATGGTATCAAACTTGTTTAAAATACTTTCCGATATTCTGACTTCATAGGGATCAAGAAAATCTGTTGAAGTAATAGTATGATTTTTTATGACAATTTCGATTTTATCTATTAACCTTTTTGCTATTATTATTTTGCTTTCATCATGTATGTGCAATAGCAAAGAATCTCTGTCAATATTACTTACCAAGGAAACATTCCACTATTTTTAAGTTCTTCTTTAAGCCCGTCGATTTCAACATTTTCCGGAGCCAAAATAAATATATCTTTGTTCACCTTTTGGATTTTGCCGTCTAAAGCATACAAAGCTCCACTTACGAAATCAAAAATTTGTCTTTTGATGTCGATGTCCAATTGTTCAAAGTTAAGAACGATTGATTTATTAGCTCTTAAATCATCGACTATCTTAGGTGATTCATCATATGATAGAGGTTCATGAACTGAGATTATCATATCCGCAGCTTTGAGTGCATTAAAACCTTGTTTTTTTGTCTTATTCACTCTTGCCGGTTGTTCCTCAATAGAACTTTCTTCTATAAATTCATTTTCAGGATAATCATCATAATCATATTCATCAGAGAATCCAAAAACCCTTTTAACCTTATCCATTAATTCCGCCATACTATTTCCTCCTACAATTTTTATATAATTTATTTTCTGCTTCCGAAAATTTTAGTGCCGACCCTAACCATGTTGGAGCCTTCCTCTATGGCTATTTCAAAATCTCCACTCATACCCATGGATAGGTAGTCCATGTCAATTTCTTTATAATTTCTGTTTTTTATGCTCTCTCTTAAATTGAAGAGTTCCCTAAAACATTTTCTTATTTCGCCATGATCTTCAGTCAAAGGGCCCATTCCCATTAAACCCTTTATCCTTATGTTTTTATACTCTATGGCTTTCTCTATTAACTCAGGGAGTTTTTCCGGAAGAACTCCTCCCTTTTGCTCTTCTCTTGAGATATTAACCTGTATTAAAACATCCACTGTGATATGGTCTTTGCTCGCCCTCTTATCTATTTCTTCGATTAAATTTAATCTGTCAACAGATTGAATTAAGGCTACTTTATCATAGATATATTTTACCTTATTTGTTTGAAAATTTCCAATCATATGGAAATTTATATCGTCAGGTAATAGATCAATTTTTTCACGCAATTCTTGAACTCTGTTTTCTCCAAAATCTTTAAGGCCTGCATTATAGGCTTCCAATATTTCATCTACGGAATGATGTTTGGACACTCCTATGAGTTTTACTTCTTGATGTAATTTGCTTCTCTCCTTAGCTCTTTCGATATCTTCTAAAATATTTTTTAAATTATCACTTAAATTCATTTTTATCACCACTAATTTAAAACTTCCGATTCATCCACCTGTTTAGGAGTTAATACTATTGAATCATTTATCGATATGGTTCTGTAAGTCTTGTTGTCTATCCTTATATAGGAGTTCTTATCACCCTTCGAAACGTAGCTCGAATTTTCAAGAGGACGAATTACCTTTATTGGTATAAACCTCACAAGTCCATGTATTTCCTGAACATATACTCCAAATAGATTATCTCTTTTTATGATGGCTGAATTTGGAATTTCAAAACACTTTTCATCTCTTAATACTAAACTATAATTATTTATTCTATTTTTATAAATTTTATCGAACTGAGAGTTTAAATATAAAATTATAACATTGCCATTTTTTGAAGTGTTGATCTTCACTATTTTACCCGTGAGTTTTGCCCCTACATTGGAATTTAAAGTTAAATATTGCCCTTCTTCAGGACTGCCGATGCTTTTCAAGTCCTTGGTAGGTATGGCTATATAATAATTCAAATTGTTGATCAGTTTAAATAAGGGTTCGTTAATTTCCACTTTAGTCTTGGTATCATTGGGTTTGGCATTTAGATTTTCATTTATATAGTCATAAGTGTATTTGTCAAAGTCTTCTAGATTATATTTTTTTTCTAAATTGTCTATTAAAAATGATACTATTCCGGAATTCTCTGCATAATAGGATATATTACTGTTGCTTATTTGCTCTGCCAGTTCTTTCTTTCTCGCCAGCAAGGCATCTTCTGAATAATTTAATAATTCCGTCAATTCCGATATGCTTATGCTCTTAGTGGAATAAATATCCATTTCATTAATATCCGCTATGGCCTTGGATAAGTTGTTATTTTTTATATCATCTTGCAGATTTTTAATGCTGAGTTTGTTAGTTACAGTCTCCTTAGTGAAGTCTTGATTTTTATAATTTAAAGCGGCATTTACCCGTATTAAATCGTCCTTCAGTCCCGATGTGTCGTTCATCAAATTAATACTTGCAATTTCAAACCCAACAGGCACTTTTTGCCCCTCACTTGCGTTAAAAAGGCTGATTCCACTACCTTCGGCATAATAGATCTTTTCATCAAAAATATTTATTCCCTTGATGTTCTTAGTCCTTATGTAATTGGTATAGGTGGGGAAAACCGTCTTATAATTTTTATATAATCTGCCTGTTATCGCTCTGCTGATAAAAAACAGAAGGATTATGCCTATAAAAATTATTATAAATTTTCTCCTGTTCTTATTTGAACTTTTATAAGCTTTCAATTTACCACCGTCATGTTAAAAATATCTCTTCAATTTCTTCCTTGTATGTTCTTGTCATCAAATCATTGACAGCGACTCTTGGATCTAAATTTTCATATATGACTTCATAGAGCTTTTCTGTTATAGGCATGCTCACATTGTATTTTTTTGATAGGTAGTATGCTGATTTAGTGGTTTTTATACCTTCTACAACTTGTCCTATTTGAGCATTGACATCTTCTACGGAATTTCCTTGTCCTATCAATATGCCGGCTCTTCTATTCCTTGAATGCATACTGGTGCAGGTTACTATTAAATCTCCAATCCCTGCCAGCCCGTTAAATGTCTGCACTCTTGCTCCCATTTTAATTCCTAACTTAGAAATTTCATATATACCTCGTGTGGCCAGTGCCGCCATTGTATTATCTCCATAACCCAATCCGTCACTCATACCTGCTGCAAGAGCAATGATGTTTTTTAAAGCTCCGCTTATTTCCACTCCCGGCAAATCATCATTTGTATAAACTCTAAAATATTTAGATACAAAAGCATGTTGTATCTTTTTAGCCACTTCATGATTCTTCGATGATACCGTCACAGCTGTGGGGATATCCTTGCCCACTTCTTCCGCATGAGATGGTCCCGACAAAGTAACAAAGACGTTTTGTGGAAGAATTTCTTCGCTTATTTCCGAAACCCTATTTAAGGTATCCACTTCAATTCCCTTTGCTAAATTTACAATAATTGTATCATTGCTGATTTTGTCTTTTATTTGATCGAACAGACTCCTGATTGAGTTTGTAGGAACACCTAAAACAATGACTTCAGCATCTTTTATAGCTTCATATACATCAGAAGTGGCCTTCAGTCCCAACAAATCAACACCTTGCAGATATTTGGAATTTTCATTATTTGTATTTACATCATCTACAACGGCTTTATCTCTGATATAAAATTTTACACTATGTCCATTGTATTTAAGCAGTCTTGCGATCGCTGTACCCCAGCTTCCTCCACCAAGTACTGAAATTTTCATTGTTTTTTATCTCCTATTTTATTTTCATTGCCCCCTAGCAATCTGTATATATTTGAATTGTGTCTAAATATTCCAAGGGACGTTATCATTATCAATACAGTATACTCTAAATCTGTATATCTGTTAAATACCATTGCCAATATCAAAAGAGTAATAAAGAAAAAAATCGAGCCTAAGGATGCCATTTTAGATATTATGACAGTTGCAATCCAAACTATCACGGAAATCAAAGCAGTATAGAAATCATATACTGCCATTGTGCCAAGTGTGGTAGCTACACCCTTTCCCCCTTTAAACTTCATATGAAAAGGAAAATCATGTCCTATTATGCCGAATAAGGCACAAATCAACAATTGATACCCTCTCAATCCAAAAAAGTTCTTGATTATTAGCATTAGAATCAATCCCTTTAAAAAGTCTATTATAAAGGTCAATACACCCCATTTTTTGCCGAAAGTTCTCATGGCATTTGTGGTGCCGGCATTTCCGCTTCCATAATTTCTTATGTCCTTTTTTAGAAAAATAATACCTATTAAGTAGGATCCGGAAATTGACCCCACTAGGTAGGAAAGCAATAGAGCCGGAATAAAAATCATTTATCCTCGCCTCTATTTTTTAAACTGATGACTATGGGTACTCCCTCAAATCCAAAATACTCTCTAATTTGATTTTCCAAGTATCTGATATAAGAAAAATGGAATAGATTTTTATCATTTACTGAAAGTGAAAATTGCGGCGGTCTTACAGCCACTTGCGTGCCATAGTACAATTTTCCTATTTTACCCTTATCTGAAGGCATTTGATTTGATAGCACCGCTCTATTTAATATATCGTTGAGTACACCGGTTTTAATTCTGTGATTGTAATTATTGTTAACTGAAGATATGGTATCCAATAATTGAGTTATTCTCTGTGATGTCTTAGCCGATATAAACACTATTGGAGCATAATTTATAAAGGGAAGTTGAAATCTTATTTCCCTTTCAAATTTTTTGATGGTACTATTGTCTTTTTCAATTAAATCCCATTTATTTACTGCAACAATAATGGCTTTTTTATTATCATGAGCGTAACCGACTATTTTGGAATCTTGTTCAGATACACCTTCTGCAGCATCAATTACCAGAACACACACATTTGATCTTTCTATGGATGTCAATGTTCTTATAACTGAATATCGCTCTACGCTCTCGTTTATCTTTTTCTTTTTTCTCAGTCCTGCAGTGTCTATGAATATAAAATCTTCATCATTTCTTGAAAATTTTGAATCTATCGAATCTCTTGTAGTTCCTGGGATATTGGTAACTATGGATCTTGACTCTCCTAAAATATTGTTTATTATAGAAGACTTGCCCACATTGGGCTTGCCGATAAAAGCAACCTTTATGCTGTCATCTTCCAGATCTTCATCGTCGATGGGAAATCCCTCTATTACTTCTTCCAGCAGATCCCCTACTCCCGTGCCGTGTTCAGCGCTTATTCTTACCGGCGTTCCTAAACCAAGTTCAAAAAAATCGTAGTAATTATCATTTGCAGCTTTTGAATCAAATTTATTCATGGCTAAGATTATTTTCTTATTGGACTTTCTAAGATAATCTGCGGCCTCTATATCCGTCGACGAAACTCCTTCAACACCATCAACTACAAATATTATTACATCAGACATATCAAGAGCTAAATCGACTTGTTCCTTTATATTAACTTTAAATATATCATCATCTTTTAAATCTAAACCTCCTGTGTCAATTAGAAGAAATTTTCTATTTAACCAGGAAGCATCTGCATAAATTCTATCTCTTGTAACTCCGGGTTTGTCTTCAGTTATGGATATTTTTTTGCCTACTATCTTATTAAAAAGAGTAGACTTACCTACATTCGGAGTTCCTATTATAGATACTATGGGCTTTTTCAACGTATCACCCTTTCCATGATTTTCGACTTTAATTATATCAAAAGGATAATTTAGTTTCAATTTCAATTATCAAATAGTATAATACATGTTATGAGCAGATATTTACAAAATGAAACAGAAGCAAAAAAATTAATATATGTCGCACTTTGTTCAGGCATGATTCAAGTCATTTCCGGAGCGGAAATCTACAGAGCCGATAAAACAGTTCAAAAAATATGCAGCACCTATGCAAATGCAGAAAACGTTG
>JAUNLL010000029.1:15178-16706 GCA_030532275.1 Peptoniphilus sp.
TCTACTATCAAATGTAGTACATATTTCCTTTGAATTTCAAGGGGAAAATATACAAGCCTTTAGAAGAATTCCAACGGCATATATTGACTTGGGCAAAATCGATGAAATTAATAACTTTTCAAGAGATTTTGTAAATGAAAAATATACTTTAGATGAAGCTATCTCTCTTTTAAATAAGATTTCTCGCCATTCACAAGAAAACTTCTTCAAAAACTATATAGCACCCGGTTTTGCCGGAGCTTTTTTCTCCCTTCTCTTTGGTGGTGTTTTTAGAGATTTCATTTCTACTTTCTTCATAACTTCTTTTATGTGCTGGGTTCTGAGCAAATTAAAAAAATTCGAAGTGAGTTTCGTAGTAAGCAATTTTATCGGAGCTTTTATCGTAAGCACCCTTGCCATATTCTCCATATATATAGGTATAGGTGCAAATCAAGATCCTATTACCATCGGCTCCATAATGGTTTTGGTGCCGGGTCTTATTGCCACTAACTCTTCTAGAGATATTATGTACGAAGATTACTTATCGGGATTAATAGGTCTTACTCAGGCTGTTTTTATTGCATTTTTTATAGCTCTTGGCGTAGGTTCAGCTCTTAGACTATTTGGAGGATAATATGACATTTTATTTATATCAGTTTTTCATAGTATTCTTTGCTACTCTGTGGTTCGGACTTTATTTCAATTCTCCACGGAAAGCAATTCTCTCAACCTGCATTCTGTCAGGTCTTATATGGATTTTTTTCAAAGTGCTTTATCTTAATTACAATGATTACACCATATCAGCATTTTTCGCATCCTATGTACTGGGCCTGTGTGGAGAATTTCTTGCAAGAAAATTAAAAACACCTGCGACCATTTTTATAATACCGTCACTATTTCCAATGGTGCCCGGGTCAAATATATACTATACAATGTATTATTTTATTTTTAAAAATTATAAAACAGCGCTGTCAAATGCAATTGATACTTTAACCATAGCATTGTACTTGGCAATAGGAATAGTATTTTCGCTTGCAACAAGCAAAATAATATTGACAATAAAAAATAAGGAAGGTTAACCTTCCTTATTTTTTTAAGTTCTACACAATATCATAAATAATAAAATTCAAAAGTTATCTACATTTATTTTTTTGATTTAATTTTCAATCTGTATATTAAATATAGTATTATAAAGATTGACAATATAGGAACTATGTACCAGTACCCGGGATTTTTAACAACTATGTTGGTAGTACCTGAAGCTGCTCCTATTATTGGAGTTTCTCCATGATTTGTAATTTCATCCCACTCTTCATCAGTGATTTTTCTATCAATTTTTTCTTCATATTCATTTTTCGTAAGACCCTCAAAGGAATTCTCCTGTGTCTGAGCATTTACAAAATTTGTGCTAATTAACATCAATGCACAAATAAATAAAAGTGTAAAGCTTATCTTTTTTAACATATTTCCTCCCTAAAATAACCTATAGAAACTCCCTAATTTTAAATCAGTATTTTAATTCCCAATATTTTTATTATAACATTTTACT
>JAUNLL010000136.1 GCA_030532275.1 Peptoniphilus sp.
TGGTATCATAAACTCATAAAATCAATCTAATACTTAATATTTATAATGTTATAAAACAAAAATGATGAGCGCATTAACACACTATTACACGCCTGATTTACTAGCAAGGATTTTTATAGTTATTTTAAATAAAGATATGTTAAATAAATGATACGCTTATATCGTTAAATCTTTTTAAAGTGATGTATAATTAAATAAAGGAGGAATTTTATGTATAACAGAGTTTTTAGTGATGAATTGTTAGGAAAGCTGCGCAGCAAATTTGCTTATTTGAACTATGATCCCACTTACGGAAAAAGAATTTTTATGGATAATGCCGGCGGATCTCTCAGACTTTCAGAAAGTATCACATCAAAAGTCTACTGGGATTTATTTCCCGACTGTCCTTTGAGATACCATGAAAGAGCTCTTGAACTTACAAATATCGTAGATGGAACGATGAATGATATTTTAAAAACAGTTTTCGGAGCGGAAAAGGGCTCCATCATGACGGAAATTTCAGCGTCGGCTTGTTTCTTTAAAGCGGCAAGAATAATCTGTGATAACGTAGACGGCAAAAATGTAGTTACAACTAATGTTGAACACCCCTCCGCTTATGACTCTTTGAAATTATACGCAGAAAAAAAAGGCCTTGAGTTTAGAGTTGCTGAAGTAAATAAAGAAACCGGCTTTGTCGAACCTGAAGAAGTTGCAAAACTTGTGGACAAAGATACGGTAGTGGTCAGTGTAATAGCCGCATCAAACATATCCGGCAACATAATGGATTTAAAGACCATAAATAAATTGATAAGAGAAAAGAAAGAGGATGTTTATTTTATCTCCGATGCCGTTCAACACGCTCCCCACGGAGTTATAGATGTAGTTGAAGAAGGGCTTGACTTTACAAACTTCGCTCCCTATAAATTTTTCGCCACAAGAGGCGTAGGTTTCGGATATTGCTCCGAAAGATTTTCACAATTGGAGCATGACAAATTAAACGGAAAGCCTGTGGATGAATGGACAGTGGGCACTCCCACACCCTCGCTTTATCTTTCCATGAGGAAGGTAATAGACTATGTATGTGATATAGGAAGAGAATTTATAGATTCTGAAGATAGAAGGGAATTATATAAAGAGGGCATAGAAAAAATAGCAGCACAAGAAAGAGCACTGCTTTACTTCATGCTTGAGGGCGATGAAAAATCACCGGGACTTAGACACATAAAGGGAGTAAAGGTATTTGTCGATAGTGAAAATTTAGATAACAGAGATTTAATAAGCGCCATTGAAATAGAAGGTATTTCCTTTGAAGACACCGTAACAGAATACGCAAAAAGAGGCGTAACTCTCTTCAACAGAATGAACACATCCATTTACTCAAAGAGAATAGTGGAATCTCTGGGACTTACAGGAGCCATCAGAGTATCTCCCCTACATTGCAACACCTTTGATGAAATCAGAGAATTTCTACACATAACGAAGAATATCGCTGAAGAATACAATTAATTTTTAATTTCAATAAACTGTCGATCCTTAATAAATAGAGCCTTTAAATATATTTAAGGGCTTTATTTAATTTCAACACAAAAAAGCTATGAACTCTTGCTCATAGCTTTTTATGATCTCTAAAATAAACCTGTGTTTGTAGAGATAATTATCTTCAATTTAATCTTGATTATTTGTCAAGTAAGGTATCAATTCTAGCTTTGTCAAATCCGACTATTTCTTCGCCGTCGATATCGATTACAGGTACTCCTGTATATCCCTTTGCCATCAACTCAGCTCTTGCTTTGCTGTCGGTTTGTACGTTTCTTTCTTCAAACTCTACATTCTTATCGTTTAAATATTCCTTTGCCATTGTGCAATAAGGACAAGTGCTAGATGTGTATACTATAACTTTACTCATTTAATTTCCCCCTTTTTTCATATTGATAATATACCCTCTTAATCATCTTTTAATCACTTTGATTTATGTTTTGCATGTTCATATGCTTGTTCAAATATTGCCCAGACATGAGCATCATCCAGTGAGTAAAGGGCATTTCTGGAAAATCTCTTCACCTTTACAAGTTCCGCTTCTCTCAAAAGTGCCAGTTGGTGCGATACCAAGGACTGGCTCAAGTCCAAGGTCTTTGCTATATCGCCCACACACATGGGAGTT
>JAUNLL010000030.1 GCA_030532275.1 Peptoniphilus sp.
TATATGAGATTATCGAAATTGTATATGCCGACGCTTAAAGAAGCTCCGGCTGATGCGGAAATAGCATCTCACAAATTGCTTCTAAGAGGAGCATTTATTAGAAAATCTGCCAGCGGCGTATATACTTATCTGCCTCTGGGATATAGAGTTGTAAGAAAAGTTGAAAACATTGTAAGAGAAGAGATGGACCGTGCAGGTTCTCAAGAGATTTTGATGAGCGCAATTCAACCCAGAGAGATTTGGGACGCCAGTGGAAGATGGGAAAAATTCGGACCGGAAATGTTTAAGTTGAAGGACAGACACGAAAGAGAATTTTGCCTTGGACCCACAGCTGAAGAATATTTCACTACGCTGATAAAGGATGAAGTGAAATCCTACAAGCAACTTCCGCTGAATTTATATCAAATTCAAACTAAGTACCGTGACGAAAAAAGACCCAGATTTGGCATAAACAGAACTAGAGAGTTTTCCATGAAGGATGCATACAGCTTTGACCGTGATCCTGAAGGAATGAAAAATTCCTATCAAGAAATGTATGAAGCCTATGAGAAGATATTTGACAGAATGGAACTGGATTACAAAATAGTAGAGGGCGACAGCGGAGCCATGGGCGGGAACAAGAGCCATGAATTCATCGCCTTGGCGGAAACGGGAGAGGGAGTAATAGCCTATTCCGAAAAGGGAAAATACGCCGCCACGGAAGAAAAAGCCAAGGTCATCTATAAATTACCGGAAAAGGAAGAGCCTGTGGAATTAAAGGAAGTGCATACTCCAGGCTGCAAGACCATAGAAGATCTGTCGAAGTTTTTAAATGTTGATAAATCAAGATGCATGAAGGCCATAGATTTGACTGTTAAGGGAAAGAGCGTGCTGGTATTCATACCGGGCGACAGAGAGCTGAATATGGCGAAATTGGAAGGATATCTGGGAGAACCGGACCATCAGATAGAAATGATGAGCGATGAGGACATACTTGCCATGGGATCTTACCCCGGATACACAGGACCCATAGGGCTTGATGTGAGAATTATCATAGATAAATCCATCACTGAGATGAACAATCTGGTCGTGGGCGGAAACAAAGCGGAATACCACATAATGAATGCAAATTACGGCAGAGATTTCAAGGGAGAAATTGTAGATGATCTGCTGATGGTTCAAGAGGGAGATATAATAGAAGAAACGGGCGAAGAATATAAATTTGCAAGAGGAATAGAAGTTGGAAATATCTTCCAATTGGGTACAAAGTATTCTGAGAGTTTAGGAGCGACATATCTTGACGAAAATGGCAAGGAACAGGTCGTATGGATGGGTTCTTATGGAGTGGGAATCACAAGATCTGTAAGTGCCATAGTTGAACAAAATTACGACGAATTCGGAATCAAGTGGCCCATACCCGTGGCACCCTACCACATAATGGTCACCCTTATGAATCCCAAGAAGGAAGAACAAGTCACACTGGCGGAAAATATCTATGAAAATCTTTTAAATAGCGGATTTGAAGTTTTACTTGACGACAGAGATGAAAGAGCCGGAGTAAAATTCAACGATAGAGATTTAATAGGAATACCCATAAGGATAACGGTGGGCAAGAGAGCATCTGAGGGCATAGTGGAGTACTCGCTTAGAAAAGACACGGCAAATAGAATAGAAATTTCTGCCGAAGAAGCCATGGAAAAGGCTAAAGAAGAAGTACTTGCAGGATTTATCACAAATCCTCTTGAAAAGGTACTATCGGATCTTCCCCTTGAAGATTTGGGAATGGGAGAATGAGCATGAGCGAATTTAAATTTGAAATAACAAAGCACATAGCCACACTCTCTCAAAAATCCAACGGTTGGACCAAGGAGCTGAACTTGGTTTCTTGGAACGAAAGAGCGCCGAAGTACGATATAAGGGAATGGGATCCCGACCATGTGAAGATGTCCAAGGGCATCACCTTCACTGAAGAAGAACTTGACATTTTAAAAGACAGCCTGCAAGATATTTAATTGTATTAAAAACAGGCTAATGATATAATATATAAATTACTAAACTCGCAATCTTGCGTTAATTTGGAGGATATAATGACTGAAATAAAAAAGAAGGAAAATAATACAGTATTTTTTGATATAGTTTTAAAAGCTGACGAATTGATGGCGGCAGAGGAAGTAGTCTTTAAAAAGAACAGACAATACTTCCAAATCCCCGGATTCAGAAAGGGTAAAGCACCAAGGAAAATAGTGGAAAATGTATATGGCAAGGACGTATTTTTAGAAGATGCAATAAACGATCTGCTTCCTGAAAAGTACGAAAAGGCCGTAGAAGAACTGGCTCTTGAAGTAGTGGATCAACCCAATGTAGACATAAAGGAAGCCACTCACGGACAAGATGTAAATGTTGAGATCAGCGTAGATGTAAAACCTGAAGTAAAATTGGGCGACTATGAAAATCTTGAAATCGAAGATGTAAAATACGAAGTGACAGAAGAACTTTTAAATGCGGATCTTGAAAGCCAAAGAAAGATGAACGCAAGAATTGTCAACGTTGACGACAGACCTGCTCAAGAACACGACAAGGTAAACATCGATTTCAAAGGCAGTGTAGACGGAGAATACTTTGAAGGCGGCACAGCACAAGGACAAGATCTTGAATTAGGTTCAAATACATTTATTCCGGGATTTGAAGAACAAGTCGTCGGACACAGCGTGGGAGAAGAATTTACCATTGATGTAAAATTCCCTGAAGATTACGCATCTGAAGAATTAAAGGGCAAGGACGCTCAATTTGAAATAAAACTCAACAGCATTTCCTATGAAGAACTTCCTGAACTTGATGACGAGTTTATAAAGGATATCTCCGATTTTGACACAGTTGAAGAATACAAAGCCGACGCAAGAGAAAAAAGAGAAAAGGAATTCGAAGAAAGAGCTCAATCTGAAAAGGAAAACAAAGTCCTTGCAAAAATAGTTGAAGATATGGAAGTTGACGTTCCCGAAGGAATGGTGAACAGCCAAATCGACATGCAAATGGACAACTTCGACCAAAGTTTGAAAATGCAAGGAATGAGCATTGAACAATACATCAACATGATAGGTTCAAATGTTCAAGCCTTCAGAGAGAACCTTCGTCCCGATGCGCTAAAACAAGTAAAGACAGCTCTTGCAATAGAACAAATTGCAAAGGAACAAGCAATAGAAGTAACTGATGAAGAAATAGACCAAGAAGCCGACAGAATAGTAGAACAATATTTCGGAAAAGAAGAAGACAAAAAAGCCGAAATGAAGGAATCTATGTTAAAGGCGAACAAAGAAGGAATAAAGGAAAATCTTGCCAACAGAAAGGCAATTGATTATGTAATGGGAAAAACTACCTTTGTTGAACCCAAGGAAGAAGCTGAAGAAAAGGAAGAAACTGAAGCAGCTGAATAATTGTAATTAGAAAGATAAGGTGATTATCATGGCACTTGTACCAATGGTAGTAGAACAAACGAACAGAGGCGAAAGATCTTACGATATATATTCAAGACTTTTAAAGGAAAGAATAATATTTTTAAGCGGAGAAATAGATAATGTCACAGCCGATTTGGTAGTGGCGCAACTTCTATTCCTAGAGGCTGAAGATCCCACCAAGGATATACAAATATATATAAACAGCCCTGGAGGATCCGTAAGCGCAGGCTTTGCAATTTACGACACTATGCAATATATAAAGTGCGACGTATCCACCATGTGCATAGGCCTTGCCGCATCTATGGGAGCTTTCCTACTTGCTGCAGGCACAAAGGGAA
The DNA here is from genome assembly GCA_030532275.1 of Peptoniphilus sp. Classification (GTDB taxonomy): domain Bacteria; phylum Bacillota; class Clostridia; order Tissierellales; family Peptoniphilaceae; genus Peptoniphilus_E. Next base: position 3,770 of record JAUNLL010000030.1, read on the forward strand.
AGAGATACTCTCTGCCCAACTCCGATGTTATGATCCACCAACCTTTGGGAGGAGCTCAAGGACAGGCGTCGGATATACAAATTCACGCAGAAAAAATCCTCGAAGTGAGGGACAGAATAAATAAAATACTATCTGAAAGAACGGGACAACCCTTGGAAAAAGTCAAGAAAGACACGGACAGGGATTATTATTTATCAGCTGAGGAAGCTGCGGAATACGGTTTGATCGACAAAGTAATTACCAAGAGAGATTGAGGTGAGAAATGTCTGATTCTGAACAAATTTTAAAATGTTCCTTTTGTGGAAAGACACAGAACCAGGTAAAAAGATTGATTGCAGGGCCAAATGTCTACATTTGCAATGAGTGTGTAGACCTTTGTGTCGATATCCTTGAAAAGGAAAAAGATGAATTGGAAGAGTCCGAGGGATTGGTACTCAAAAAACCCTCCGAAATAAAAAGTGTGTTGGACGACTATGTCGTAAAACAAGAAAAGGCGAAGAGATCCCTTGCCGTGGCAGTATACAATCACTACAAGAGAATAACATCTAAAAAGACTAGAAACAGCGATATTGAATTGCAAAAATCCAATATTCTGATGATTGGGCCCACAGGTAGCGGAAAAACTTTGCTGGCACAGACCTTGGCGAAGATTTTAAATGTACCCTTTGCCATAGCCGATGCCACCACTTTGACAGAGGCGGGATATGTGGGTGAAGATGTTGAAAACATCATTTTGAAACTTATCCAAGCAGCTGATTATGATATAGAGAAGGCGGAAACAGGGATAATATATATCGATGAAATAGACAAAATCGCACGAAAAGCTGAGAATGTGTCCATAACCAGAGATGTAAGCGGCGAAGGTGTTCAACAGGCGTTGCTGAAGATAATTGAAGGCACAATCGCTAACGTGCCACCCCAAGGCGGAAGAAAACATCCCAACCAGGAATTTCTTCAAGTGGACACCTCCGATATACTCTTCATATGCGGTGGAGCCTTCGACGGATTGGATTCCATAATAGAAAATAGAATGTCTAAAAGTTCCATGGGATTCGGTTCGGAAATAATAGATAAAAAAGCTCAAAGGGAAAATATTTTGACCAAGGTTCAAACGGAAGACCTTTTGAAATTCGGTTTAATTCCTGAATTAATAGGCAGGTTGCCCGTGACGGTAACTCTTGAGGAACTTGACGAAGAAGCTCTTATAGAAATACTAACCAAGCCTAAGAATGCTCTTGTCAAGCAATATCAGGAACTTTTGAGATATGATAATGTTGAGTTGGAATTCGATAAGAGCGCTCTTGACTACATCGCAAAATCCGCAATAGAAAAAAAGGCGGGCGCAAGAGGTTTAAGAGGAGTTATCGAGTCCACCATCATGGATGTAATGTATGAGATTCCATCACGAAATGATGTGGAAAAGATAATAATCACACGTGAAAGCGTGGAAAAGAACAAACTGCCGAAACTCATACTGAAAAATAATTAACATAGGGCTCATTCTAAGGGATGAGCCTTAATTTTTACAGAAGGGGAACCTATTGATAAAGCAGGTTGCCTCGACTAAAAGCAGGACACTCGGCAAGAGGGAGGAATGACTATGAAGATAAAAAAAGCTGAACTTGAAAAAGTGGCAGTTAGTGAAAAGCAATATCCCGATGAAAATTTAAAAGAACTGGCCTTTGCAGGACGTTCAAACGTCGGCAAATCTTCCTTTATAAATGCCATGTTAAATAGAAAAAATATTGCAAGGACATCCTCCACTCCAGGTAAGACGAGGACTGTCAACTTTTACAGAGTGAATGACGATTTAAGACTGGTGGATCTGCCGGGATACGGGTATGCAAAGGTATCTAAAAAGGAAAAGGATTCTTGGGCCACATCCATAAATGAATATCTCAGCCTAAGACAAAATTTAGTGGAGGTCATACTGTTGGTGGACATCAGACACGAACCCACGGCGCAGGATGTGCAGATGTATGAATTTATAAGAGAAGCGGGATTTTCCGGTATAGTCATAGCAACCAAGTCCGATAAAATTTCACGAGGAAAGCATCAACAAAATCTCTCTAAGATAGCCAAGGCATTGAAGATGGAAAACAGATCAAATATACTGTCCTTTTCATCTCTGGACAGAAAAAAGGTGGATGAAATGTGGGAGATATTTGAAGATATGCTTGCATTTCACGAAAAAAATTCTGATTGAAAAGTCATTTGAGGTTTAAAACTCAGATGGCTTTTTTGTTGTGGAAAATTCGCTGAAAATGCGATGTTATAGTATAACCGGCACAAAGACCGCATAAAAGGCAAAATCGCAGTAGTAAAAGGACGTAAAAAAACCCCTGCATCGCAGGGGTCTAAATTAAAATTACAATCTTATGTAAGCATAACCGCTATTTTGAAGTTCAACTATGTGCATGATTACAGATGGTTCAATTCTTACATAGCTGGGGAGCATTTCCTTTGTTATTCTGTTATCTTTCATACCTTTTTCACCAATGACCCATTTTACATTGGGATTTCCCACCACTCCTTCGAAGTTCATGCCTACATACCTTCCGAAAAGTGACGCCGCCTTACTCATAACTACTATTTCTACTTTTGCGTCGGGGACTCTTGATACCAAGTCTCTGATATTGGACATTGTATCATCCCATTTGTTTGACTCTACAATATGGAATATAACCTTCATAGAAAATTCTCCTTTCAAATACTATGTTATTTTTAATATACCCATTAAGAACTCGATTAAATTAAAGACCTTTGATTTCTTTTATTTTCGCGGTCAGCTTAGGAACGAATTCGAAGAGATCGGCAACTATGCAACAATGTGATTCCTTGAATATGGGTGCTTTGGGATCGTTGTTTATGGAAATTATAAGTCCGCTGTCTCTCATACCTTGGATGTGTTGAGCCGAGCCTGAAATTCCTATTGCGATGTACAGTTTGGGTTTTATCTTAAGTCCCGACATGCCTATAAAGCTGTCTTGAGGAATCCAAAGTTGATCGGCAAGGGGTTTTGAACCTGAAACTGCAGCACCTAAAACGTTGGCCAAGTCTTTAATTATATATAGATTATTGGGCTCTTTAAGACCTAGACCGCCGGCAACTACTATGGAAGCCTGAGAAACATCTTTGTCTGAGCCGAATTTTTTAATCATGCCCAGTATTTCCGTGAGCAAATCCTCCTGTGTTATTTCCACGGAGAAATCTACTATTTCACCCTTTCTTGAAGAGTCGTAGGCAGGAGATTTAAATACGCTGTCTCCTATGGTGCCGATTTTCGGGAAAGTGCTTATCCTTATGTCGGAGAAAAGCTGGCCGTCAAAGGTCGGTCTTATCCACTTGATATCCTGTTTTTCTTCGTCCACTTCGATGTCGCTGCAATCAGCCACAAGTCCGATGTTTCTTCTGGCGGATATTCTTCCGCCTAAATCTCTTCCATTTCTTGAGGCGGGGATCAGTACGGCAAAGGGCTTAAATTCCTCTATGGCCTCATCAAGCACCTTTGTAAAGGTCAGTGTTCTGTAACCTTTTAGATTGGGATCTTCGACCTTTATCGCCTTGTCTGCACCATAGCCGATAACTCTTTCAGCGGCCTTTGAAACGTCGTCGCCTATTAAAAGAGCCTGCACATTTTGAGATAATTTATCTGCAATATAACGTGCTCTGCCCATGATTTCCGCAGCTATTGATGAAATTTCACCGTCTTCAACGAAACATACTACCATTATATCCTTGTACATAACACACCTACCTATATAAAGTTATTGCTGTCCAGTATTTTAATCAAGGCATCAACCTGTTCATCGGTGTTTCCTTCCACAAAGGAACCCTTCGCCTTTTCGTCGTATTGAAATACTGTGACAACATTTGTAGCTGAACCTTCAAGTCCGACCCTCGAATAGTCCACACCTATATCTTCACCGGATAAAATGCCCACTAAATCGTCACTTAACTCTTCGATTTTGGATTTTCTTGCAGGAGTAACTTTGTTGGAATCTCTCAAAACTGAAAATAAAACAGGAGCCTTAACTCTTTGTTTTTCCGTACCCTTCAGCAAACTTCTGAGAGCTACGAAATTTCCGTCTTGAAAATTCACATCCTTTATGTATGTGACTTGATTGATTCCCAAGCGTTCGGCAAGTTCGGGTCCCACTTGTCCCGTATCGCCGTCTGTGGTTTGAGCGCCTGTGAGTACGACGTCGAAACCGCCCAAGAACTCAGCTGCCTTTGCCAATGTGTAGGAAGTGGCAAGAGTATCCGCTCCTCTGAATTTGCCGTCCGATACCACATAGGCATGGTCTGCTCCTCTGACAAGACATTCCTTTACGCCCTTTACAGCACCGGGAGAACCCATGGTCAAAGTTGTAACAGTACCACCTGTCTGTTCTCTCAGTTTGAAGGCGAAGTTCAAAGCATTTAAGTCTGCCGGATTTATAACGGAGATGGAGCCGTCTCTGATCAAGTTGTTAGTAACGGGATCAAGCTTTATCTTATTGGGAAATTTAGGTACACGCTTGATACAAACTAAATATTTCATAATTACCTCCTAATAATAGTTAAACTAATAATATTATACACCATATTGTAGGGCTAAGAGGAGTTATAAAGGACTTTTTCAATCTAATTAAAAAAAGAAAGAAAATTTACAAAAAATATTATTTACTTTTGCGTAATAATGTAGTATACTCTCTTGTAATTTAATCAAAAATACACAAAAGACAATGTTGTGAAGGCGAGCGCAAAATTCATGTTCACGCAAGAGAGGGTTCGGTTGGTGAGAGGACTCGTGAAGGATTTTTGCAACTCACGCTTGAACAGTTCACATGAAAAAAGTAGTGTGAAATGAGTTGTTCCCATTATAGAACTTAGAGTGAAGCAAGGCTTAACTTGGGTGGTACCGCGTTTATAACGTCCCTTTTCAGGGGCGTTTTTTTGTACACAAATAAAAAGGGAGTAAGAGGATGAAGGATAAAATGCAAATTAAGATTTTTGATACTACGCTTAGAGATGGAGAACAGGCGCCGGGATGTTCCATGAATATCACGGAAAAAATTCAATTGGCAAGACAGTTGGAAAGGCTTGGGGTGGATGTCATTGAAGCGGGCTTTGCTGCGGCATCCAAGGGAGATTTCCAATCTGTTAAGCTGATTGCAAAGGAGTTGCAAAACACGGTGGTGGTAAGCCTTGCAAGAAGTGTAAAGGGTGATATAGATAAGGCCTACGAAGCTCTAAAGGAGGCAAAACACTCGAGAATACACATATTTTTGGCAACAAGTGATATTCATTTGAAATACAAATTGGAACTGACTGAGGATGAAGCCTACGCTCAAGCTGTGGATGCTGTGAAGTATGCAAAAAATTTCTTCGATGATATAGAATTTTCCTGCGAAGATGCCACCAGAACCGATCCGCAATTTATATACAGAGTGTTGGAGGGTGTCATAGAGGCCGGAGCTACTACGGTGAATATTCCCGACACCGTGGGATATACCACACCCTTTGAATACTATGAATTCATAAGGGGAATCATGGAAAATACGAAGGGAATAGAAGGGGTAGATGTGTCCGTTCACTGTCATGACGATTTGGGACTAGCTGTGGCAAATTCCCTAGCTGCCATAAGAGCAGGAGCAACGCAGATAGAATGTACGGTCAACGGCATAGGTGAAAGGGCAGGCAATGCAGCCATGGAAGAAATAGTCATGGCACTTAAAGTCAGGGGTGATGAATACGGTGCGGACACGAAGATAAAGACTACGGAAATCGCAAAGACTTCCAAACTTCTGACACATATAACGGGAGTTAAAGTGGCGCCTAACAAGGCTGTCGTCGGGAAAAACGCCTTTGCTCATGAGGCTGGCATCCACCAACACGGAGTGATGAAGAACAGAGCCACCTATGAGATCATGACACCGGAATCCGTGGGATTTGCAAAGACTTCATTGGTGCTTGGCAAACACTCGGGCAAGCACGCTCTTGCACAAAAATTTAAAGAGTTGGGATATGAGATCAGTGACGGGGAATTGCAAAGTCTTTTTGAAAAATTTAAAAATCTTGCCGATTTAAAGAAGGAAATTTATGACGATGATCTGGAGGCCTTGCTCATCGGCGGATACGGAGAGATTGAGGGCGGATATAGATTTATGGATTACACTGCTTTCACCAGCGACGGTAAGCAGGCAAAAACAGTAATTAAGTTGCAGTATCAGGGCGAGGAAATAGAAGAAGTGGGCAGCGGAGACGGACCCATAGATGCGGCCTTCGACTGTGTGGGCAAAATAGTGAAGGAAGAGGTGAAGCTGAAATCCTTCACCATAGAAGCGGTTACTCAGGGCAAGGATGCAATAGGACTAACTCATGTGGTACTTGAAAAAGGCGACAGGGAAATACAGGGCAGGGGAGCGAGCACGGACATAATAAAGAGCAGTATCCTTGCATATATAAATGGAATAAACAGACTTAAAATGGGAGGAGCAAGTGAAGAATGAGTACGATTTTTGAAAAAATTTGGAAAGAACACGTAATTGTAAACAAGGAAGATAAGGATCTTCTCTACATAGATCTTCATTTGATTCATGAGGTGACCACACCTCAAGCCTTTGAAGCCTTGAGAGAAAAAAACAGAAGAGTCAGAAGGCCTGATTTGACCTTTGCCACCATGGATCATAACACGCCTACCATAAAGGCGCATAGAGAATATATAGAAGATGACCTGGGCAGGGAACAGCTGGAAGCCCTTAAAAGAAATACGGAGGAATTCGGCATAGAACTGTATTCCATGGACAGTGAAAAAAATGCCATAGTGCACATGATGGGAGTTGAAAGAGGACTTACACAACCGGGCAAAACCATAGTATGCGGTGACAGTCACACGGCAACACATGGAGCCTTCGGTGCCATAGCCTTCGGAATAGGAACCAGTGAAGTTGAACAGGTCTTTGCTACGCAGAGTCTTTGGCAAAAAATGCCCAAGCAGATGGGAGTGAAGATCACGGGGGAACTTCCGCAGGGAGTGTACTCAAAGGATATAATATTGAAACTGATCGGTATGAAGGGGACGGGATTTGCATCGGGATATGCTGTGGAATTCTTCGGAGATACCGTGGATAATCTTTCCATGGAAGCCAGACTTACCCTTTGCAACATGGCCATAGAGGGCGGAGCGAAATTTGGACTCATAGCACCTGACAGCACCACCTTTGACTATTTAAGGGAAAGAGAATTTGCTCCCAAGGGTGAAGATTTTGAAAAATCGGTGGAGAGATGGAAAAAATTAAAGACGGATTCAGAGGCCGATTATGACCGATTGATAACCTTAGATGTAAGTCAATTGAAACCGCAAATCACATGGGGCACAAATCCTTCCATGGTTATGGACATAGATGGACAAGTGCCGCAAAGGGACAGCGAAGAGTATAAAAAGGCCTATGACTACACGGGATTAAAGCCGGGCGACAGGGCAGAGGACATACCAGTGGATGTGGTATTTATAGGATCCTGTACCAATGGAAGATTTGAAGATTTGGAAATTGTGGCGGAATATTTAAAGGGCAAAAAAATTGCAGAGGGAGTTCAATGCATATTGGTGCCAGGCTCTACGGAAGTAAAAAGAAAATGCGAAGAGATGGGATATGACAGAGTGTTTGAAGAGGCAGGCTGTGAATTTAGAGAATCGGGATGTTCCTACTGTTTAGCGATGAATGAAGACAGAATAGAGAAGGGAAAACATTGCATATCCACATCCAACAGAAACTTCGAGGGTAGACAGGGGGCAGGTTCCATAACGCACTTGGCAAGCCCCTACACGGCTATTAAAGCGGCAGTGGAAGGAAAGGTGAGAGCATGAAGAAGCTGAATAAAGTAAAAAGCACTGCAATTTCAATTTTGAGGGACAATATCGACACCGATATCATCATTCCCAAAAATTTTTTAAAAACCACCAAGAGGACGGGTTTTGAAGATGTGGCCTTTTATCCGTGGAGATACGATGATAGCGGTAAAGCCATAGAAGAGTTTCCATTGAATAAACACAGGGACAAAAAGGCACAAATATTAATAGCAGGGGATAATTTCGGTTGCGGCTCCAGTAGAGAACATGCTGCATGGGCGCTCCAGGACTATGGATTTAGAGTGGTCATAGCGGGAGGATATTCACCTATATTCTATATGAATTGGATAAACAACTTAAATTTGCCGGTGATTTTAGATGAAAGGTCAAGAGGTGAATTGGCGAATTTAGGAGTTGATGAGGAGATAACAGTCGACTTGGAAAACAGCACCGTAGAGGCGGGAGGTAAGACTTACAAATTTGAAATGGAAAGAGCCTTTCGTGAAAAGCTCCTGAAGGGACAGGACTCCATAGATGAAATTTTAGAGTATGAAGATGAAATTGAAAACTATGAAAGGGAACACAGCCTATGAAGAAGATAATTATATTGCCAGGTGACGGGATCGGTCCTGAGATAATAAGGCAGGCGGATAAAGTATTCAACTATATCGCTGAAGAGGAAAAAATTCCCCTTACCACTGAAAAAGCCTACATAGGAGGAGCGGCAATAGATAAGTACGGTGTACCCTTTCCCAAAAAGACCGAGGAAAAATGCCTCAGTAGCGATGCGGTGTTGTTGGGGGCTGTGGGCGGACCGAAATGGGATGATATAGATCCTGAAATTCGTCCTGAAAAAGGACTTCTTGCAATTAGAAAAGCTTTAGGGACCTATGCAAATTTACGACCGGCAAAGATGAGAGATAGTCTGGTACACCATTCGCCCATAAAGGAAGAAATAGTATCGGGAACGGACATCATGATAGTCAGAGAATTGACGGGCGGAATTTACTTCGGTAAAAGAGAAAAAGGAGAGAGGGAAGGAGTTAGATTTGCCTATGATGTTGAGCACTACGACGAAGGAGAGATTTCAAGAATAGCACATATAGCCTTCAAGCAGGCACGCATGAGAAAAAGGCATCTCACCCTCGTGGACAAGGCTAATGTATTGGACTCTTCTAAGCTGTGGAGAGAAGTGGTAAAGGAAATTGCAGAGGAATACGAAGATGTGAAGCTGGATTTCATGTATGTAGACAATGCTTCCATGCAGCTGATTAGACGACCGCGGGATTTTGATGTAGTTCTTACAAACAATATTTTCGGAGATATACTGTCGGATGAAATGAGTCAGATCACAGGCTCCATAGGACTTTTGTCCTCAATAAGTGCAGGAGAAGGACCGTGGCTCTATGAACCCATTCACGGATCGGCACCGGATATAGCCGGCAAAAATTTGGCAAATCCCTTGGGAACCATACTCTCTGTGGCGGAACTTGTGCGAAACAGCCTAGGAGAAGAAGGAATCGCATTAAAAATAGAGCGTGCAGTGGAAGAAACCTTGGCTGAGGGATACCGAACTGCGGATCTTACCAAGGGTGAATATGTGGGCTGTGAAGAAATGGGAGATCTAGTAGTTGAGAAACTCAGAAAATTAAAGGGTCTTTAAATTCGATCACCTTTGATAAATATTTTGTAAAAAATTAAGGCACGGATGTCCGTGCCTTTTTTAGTGGTGTTATTGTAACTGATCCAGTAGACTTTGAATGGTTTGGTCTTGGAGCAATCCGTCTTTTTTGTCTGCATCGTTGAAACTTTTTATATCTTGATTTTCGACGTATTGAAGTCCCTTAGATTCAGCATCCAATGCGGATTTAAACTCGCTTATTTTAATGGCCAGTCTTGTTTGAAGGTCTATGACTTGTTTAGCTGCATCTTGATTTGCGCTGAGCAGAGCATCGTTATATTTTGCCAGCATATCCCTGCCTATATTCATAGCTTCTTTTAAAAATTCGTAGGATTTTTCGTATTTCGCATCTGTTCCCATGGATTCAACTCTGTTGATTATCCCATTTATGTTGGATTTTGCAATTTCAAACTTTTCAAAAAGTTCATTTGCGGAGTATTTTGAAAAATCTTGGAAGTAGTACTGTCTGAGCAGAGCGAGTTCCCTTTGGAATTCCTCTGCAAGCTCTGTCATTGATTGAGCATAGTCGTCCAAAACTTCCCTTTCAAGTATGACCACGTAGTTTTCTGGATCCCAATCTACTTTCACTCCGAAATTCTCCGCTATAAATCTAACGGGTACGAAGGTTCTATCGCCTGTGATTTCGGGAGCGACGTCATTTTCAACTACTGCATCATTGATTACAGCATTTTTTTCGCCAATGGTAAGTTCTATTTTCTTGCTGTCATTTTTAACGGTCACTTTTCTTGCAACTTCGTCCCAGTCTACATCGTAGCCCAGAGCTTCCGATATGAATCTGATGGGTACCAGTGTTCTGTCGTCTTTTATATAGGGTTCTACATCCGTTTGAATATTTTCTCCGTTTAAGGTTATGCTTATGTCCCTTGCCGCATAGGTGGTGCTTGCATTAAAGAGCAGTAGCAAAAGGAGCATTGCACTTAGAAATTTTTTCATTTTTTCTTCCTTTCAATTAAGTTTCAATTATTCATGGAGGGAGTTTTTGTTATGTTGAAAATTTCTTCTATGTGTTTAAGGGCTGCGTCGTTGTCGCTGCCGATTTCTATGAAGGATTCTCCTCCCCTTGTGGGTTCTATTTTACCTTCGGCTCCGTCTAAGTAGAAAATTATGTATTCTCTGTTTGCCAGTAGATTTTTCGGAAGAGTCAATTCGATTGAAGAAAGATCTCCCCTGTAATCTTCTATAAATGTAGAGGTCGTGTTGTTTTCCGGGCTCATTTGAATTCTGACTCTAGATATGTAATCGGAGTTTTCAATGAGGTTGTTGAGAGTTTCTTTATCTGTGCTTGGATTTGCATTTTCCTCTTCTTCTGTGAGTTCGTTGTTTGTAATTTCATCATCAGCGACGTTTTCTTCTGTATTATCTCCGGAGTTTTCTCCTGTGTCGCCTTGAGTGTCTTCGTCATCCAAGATGGTGACGGTTCCCTTTTCGGCGGTGTTTTTTTCGGTGGGTTGTTCTTGGTTTTGATCTTTGCCGCAAGCGCTTAATATCAAAGTCAAGGACATCAACACAATTAATAAATGTCTTTTCATATGTACCTCCTATTCCAAGTAATTATATCATAGGAAGAGATTTTATGCACAGAAAAGCTAATGTTTTGTAGTATCTGTTTACTCTAATATGGTATAATTTCCATATAGGTGAAGATATGCCGATTGAAATTACAGAGATAATTGAGATTTTTAAAAAATTTGATCATAAAGCCTTTTTAGTAGGAGGAGCATTGAGAGATTATCTCTTGGGAAAAAAGCCTCATGATTTTGATGTGGCTACCGATGCGACACCCGATGAAGTCTGCGATATTTTCAAGGATTCCATACTCCATGATGCTGGACGTGATTTCGGAACTATCGCCATAAAGTACAAGGGTTATGAAGTGGAAGTGACCACTTTCAGAGTGGAAGGTTCTTACAGAAACCACAGAAAACCCGAGAAATTGATGTTTACAAAGAACATAGAAGAGGACTTGGCAAGGCGTGATTTCACAGTGAACGCCATGGCCATGGACATAGATGGCAATTTGATAGACCTCTACGGAGGAAGAGAGGACTTAGAGAATAAAATCATCAGAGCTGTGGGCAATGCCGAGGAGAGGATAGAGGAAGATGCTCTTCGAATTATCAGAGCTTTGAGATTTTGCGCTAAGTTAGACTTCAGACTTGATGGCGAACTCAAGGAGGCAATAAAGAAAAAGGCGCATCTTTTACAGGAGATAGCCAAGGAAAGAATTCAAGTGGAATTCAATGGTATAATGCTCTCCGATAGACCCTCAACATCCTTGGATTTGATGGAGGAGTTGGGAATTTTAGAAATACTTTTTAAAGATTTGAAAAAAACCGTGGGCTACAATCAAAAGACACCCTACCATGTAAAGACGCTTTTCGATCATATAAAATGTGTGGTGGACGGTACAGACAAGGTGTTGGAGTTGAGGCTTGCGGCACTTTTTCACGACATCGCCAAGCCTTGGACACTTTCCATAGATGATGATGGAGTGGGTCATTTTTTTGACCATGATGAAATAGGCGCGGACATGGCCGCAAATATATTGAGAGAATACAAGTATTCAAATAAAATCATAGATAAAGTCCACTTGCTTATAAGGGAACACATGAAAGTCGGCGGACAGCTGAGCGATAAGGCTCTTAGAAGGCAGATACGAAGAGTGGGTTTTGAAAATATTTTCCAGTTGTATAATTTGTTGGTGGCGGACAGAGCGTGTACTTCCATAGACAGATATACCGGTGATTTGGAATATAATATAAAGAGAATAAAGCAAATCACAGAAGAAGATAAAGGAATAAAAGAGAAAAATTACCTGTGCATAAGGGGCGACGATATAATCGCTTTGGGATTTAAAGAGGGAAAAATCATAGGTGAAATACTCAAGTTTGCAAATGAAGCGGTACTTGACGATCCCAAGTTAAATGACAGGAAAATACTTTTAGATATAATAAATAGGAAATTCAGGTGATAGAATGGGAAAATTATTCGGAACGGACGGGGTAAGAGGAATAGCAAATCTTGAACTTACGCCCGAACTTGCATATAAATTGGGGAGGGCAGCAGGATATGTGCTGACAAAGGAAAAAAAGGGAAAGGTTCTCATAGGGAGAGATACGAGATTTTCCGGAGATTTGTTGGAATCGGCTCTTGCCAGCGGATTGATGTCCATAGGCATAGATGTGGAAC
>JAUNLL010000137.1 GCA_030532275.1 Peptoniphilus sp.
TAATTTATAAAAAGGAGGTAATTATGGAATTCAATATTGATAATATTTTACAAGCTCAAAAAAGAATAGAAAATTACATAGTAAAAACTCCCCTGATAAGGGCTGCAAATTTAGATAAGTTCTTAGGATTTGAAGTGTATTTGAAACTTGAAAATATGCAGAAAACGGGATCTTTTAAATATCGCGGTGCTATGAATAAAATTTTGTACTTACCTGAGGAAAAACTAAAAAAAGGAGTTGTCTGTGCCTCTTCAGGTAACCACGGAAAAGCCATCGCCTATGCTGCAAAGGAATTGGGCATTCCTGCAATTGTGGTAATACCTGATACAGCACCTAAAATCAAAGTAGACAATATATTAAATTTAGGTGCAGAAGTCCTTCAATGCGATCCTAAAGATCGATTTAAAATAGCCCATGAAATCAGTGAGGAAAAAGGTATGACCGAAATTCCTCCCTTTGATGATTATGAAGTTATGGCGGGACAAGGAACAGCAGGACTTGAAATACTAAGTTGCGGTGTTGACTTTGACTATGTAATCGTTCCTGTTAGCGGCGGAGGACTCATTGGAGGTATCTCCACGGCCATTAAGGAAAAGAACAGTTCTGTGAAAGTAATAGGAGCAGAACCCAAAAATGCCGCAGCCTATACTGTTAGTCTAAAGGCTAACAAAATATCCACTGCAAAATTTGAAAAAACTGTAGCGGATGCGTTAGTATCAGTAACTCCCGGAGAAAAAAACTATAAGCAAGTTGTCAAATATGTAGATAGCTTTATGGATGTATCTGAAGAATATATTTTAAAGGGAATGAAACTTCTACTCCTCGAAGGAAAAATCCTTTCAGAAATATCATCAGCCATAGGCATTGGCGGAATATTGGAAAATAAAATAAAAATAGAAAAAAATAAAAAAGTTTGCTTTGTAATAAGCGGCGGTTCAATTGCATTGAATCAATTGGATTTATTGAAGGATTTGAATTATTGAAATTTCAAGCAATAAAAAATTGCCTTAAATTAATTTAAGGCAATTTTTTTAATTATTTAAAAATACTTCATAGGCTTTGCTTGTCATGTAGGCATCAGCTTTAGAAACAAGTTCAATAGGAGCGTGCATGGACAGCATAGCTGTACCGAAATCCACCACCTCAGCACCATATTCGGCAAGTATATAAGCGATGGTTCCTCCGCCTCCTTGATCTACTTTACCCAGCTCTCCAGTTTGCCAAATTACTTTATTGTCATCAAAAATCTTTCTTATCTCAGCCAAATATTCTGCATTTGCATCATTTGAACCGCTTTTTCCTCTTGAACCGGTATACTTGGACATAGCAATTCCGTATCCTAGTTTCGCACCGTTTTTCGGATCCATCACGTCTTTGAAATTGGGATCTATTGCAGCAGTTACATCAGCTGACAACACCTTTGAATTTGCCATTGCTCTTTTTAAATACAGTTCATTGTATTCACCTGAGGCAAATATCAATTCTGCAACAGCATTTTCAAAAAACTTTGCAGACATGGAAGTATTTCCAACTGATCCAATCTCTTCTTTATCCACAAATAGACCCACAGCTGTAATTCCAGGATTTTCAACATTTAAAACAGCTTCTAAATTGGCATAGGAACAAACTCTGTCGTCATGTCCATGAGCTGCGATTAGTGATCTGTCAAATCCCACATCTCTTGCTTTGGAAGCCGGGACGATCTCCAGTTCCGCAACTAAAAAATCTTCTTCAATCATTCCATATTCTTCATTTAGATGTTTCAATATCAATTTTTTGATGGGATTCTCTTCATCACAATTGTAGGATGAGTGTCCCACAACCAAGTTTAAGTCCTCGCCTTCTATGGCATCTTTTAATTTCTTTTCATTTTGTTTTGCACTTAAGTGCGGCAATAGATCATTGATATAAAATACGGGATCCTCTTCCCTTTCACCTATTTTTATCTCTATCCTTTCGCCCTTTTTATTTATAACTATTCCATGAATTGCCAGAGGAATGGTAGTCCATTGATACTTTTTAATTCCGCCATAGTAATGAGTTTTAAAAAGAGCCAATTCAGAATCTTCATACAAGGGGTTTTGTTTTAAGTCAAGTCTGGGAGCA
>JAUNLL010000138.1 GCA_030532275.1 Peptoniphilus sp.
GATGGAAGAAGCCGGGAGAATGGAAAAAGATTATCCGAAGGAATATTATGATCAGGGACAGGTGTTAGCAGTGCAGGAATTAGCGGCACGATATTTATAAGAAAAATTAGATAAATGATAATCAGGAAGAATATATTGCGTCTGGGGAAACAGAGGAGTCTTTGGGCATTTGTATAGAAATATTTAAGATTTTGAATTTTAAATTGAGTGCCAAAGGGAGCATGATACAATACAAAGAAGAAAGCAAAATAAATTGCCTGTTATAATATGAAAATATAATCGTAAGATGAATAAAATAATTTGGGGTGAAATGTTTGAAACGGGAAGCAATTTTTGAATACGTCAAGAGACAATATGGAACCGTTCCGGAATATCTTTGGAAAACTTCGCCGGAGAGTGCAGTGCTTCGACATCAGAACGGAAAGTGGTATGCGATACTGCTACAGGTTGGAAAAACTAAATTGGGATTGGAAGGAAAGGGAATTGTAGATATTATCAATGTAAAATGCGAACCGAATATGATTGGACTTCTGACACAAACCTATGGTTTCCTTCCGGGGTATCATATGAATAAACAATACTGGATCACAATATTATTGGATGGAACGGTGAGCGAAGCGAAGATATTGGATTTTTTGGATTTGAGTTATGATTTGATAGATGGGAAGGGATAGTGGAAAATTCTTTGATGGATAAAATGCAGCAGAATATCATGAGATAGAATTGTAATCCAAGATTTTATACCCTCTATCCTGGATAAGTGTAAAAGTTAATGAATATCAGTATAAAAGAAAGGCATGGTTTTTCTTTTACAAATGAATTGAGACTGACGATATAGTTGGTCTCTTTTTTATTATACTTTTATTTCTAGCGGCTAGAAAGGAGTTGACATGTCAAATTTTTTATCTTATGAAGATCGAAGGAGCATTGCATAAGCGCTTTTGGGGAAATTGGAAAAAAGTTAGGAAAAGACCGTACACCATTGCCAAGGAGATTAAAAAGTATTCCATGAGGATTTCATTCTAAAAAAACAAACCAAAAACAAATCAAAAACGAATTGAAATCAAACCAAAATAAAGTATTTATTTATTATACTAAGTACGGTAATTGAAGCAAATAAAAAATGAAAGGCGGAAAATAAACGTTTGAAGGTAAGGAAAAGAGGGCTATTGTATATTGGACGAAACAAAAGAAAAATGGGATTGCTCTTTATAATTTTTTTACTAGTTTCTACACTGTGTTTATTATGTACAGTAATTGCAAAAGAAGCAAGTGTATCAGTGAAGAGAATTAGAGAATCTATTGGAGGAGAGATATATATTCGTCCAACCCAAAATAGCATTGTAGATGAAAATGGAAATGTATCTGTAGGAATGGAAGATTTGTCAATTACAGAAAAAACAATCCAAAAAATTTTGAATGATCCTAGAATTCAGTATTGGAATAGTGTGAATTATGGATATGCGAAATCAAAGCAGATTATGTTTTTTCCTGGAAAAAACGATAATCCTGAAACTAATATGGGGAGAATCCAAAGTACAAATTATTCGGAATTGCATAATTCTTTTATAGATAAAACATGGAAATTAAAAGAAGGAGCACACATCATCGCAGGTGATAAAGAGAAAATTTTGATTACAGATAGTTTAGCAGAAGCAAATGGATTAAAAGTTGGCGATACAATTACTTTGGAGAGTTCTGAATTGAAAGAAAAAGATGGAAATTATTTTGATGGCATTAAGGAAAACCGAGAAGCCGTTCAGGTGAAGATAAAAGGAATTTATTCTACAAAAGAGGAAAACATACAAGATGTTCCAACAGCAGGGATGCCAGAAAATAATATCATAGCAAGTTTTGATGTTTTAGAAAAATTGAAACAGATTGAAGTTGGAATATATAAAGGGGAACAGCATTTTTTTGTGAAAGATCCAAAGCAGATGAAGGATATAGAGCAAGAAATGAGAGCTATTCCAGATATAGACTGGAGTAAATATTTTATTTATTCAAATGATTTTAAATACAGTAAAGTTTCTGAAAGCATGGACGAAACAGAGACATTAATGAAAACTTTGAGAAGTGCTGCTTATAGTGTAGGTAT
>JAUNLL010000139.1 GCA_030532275.1 Peptoniphilus sp.
CTAAAAAATAGTGCTGACGAAATTTATTCATCAACACTATTTAGTATAGAACCTTACAAATCAAAAGAAGATTTTAAGCCAGTTTGCCAAGCAGAGTGGCTTTTTTCAGTGTGAATTTTTCATTGATGATGGCTATTCCGGAACGAATTTTGATAGACCTGAGTTTCAAAATATGATAACAAGGGTTGCCAACGGAGAAATAGGAACGGTAATTGTAAAAGACCTATCAAGATTTGGAAGAAATCATCTTCATGTAGGTATCTATACAACGGAATTTTTTCCAAAACATAATGTAAGATTTATTGCCATAAATGATAATGTAGATACTTTTACTACCGATATGGAAACAGATATAAGTATTCCAATCAAAAATATCATCAATGAAATCTATGCAGTAGATACCAGTAGGAAGATTAAGGCAGTATATAGGGCGAAAGGACTTGAGGGAAAGCATACAGGAAGTCATGCCATATATGGATATAAAAAAGACCCTGAGAATAAAGACAAATGGATTATTGATGAAGAAGCTGCAAAGGTTGTAAAAAGAATTTATTCTTTAGTAATAAGCGGACTTGGACCTTATCAAATAGCAGATTTATTGTATAAAGAAAAGGTATATTCTCCATCATACTATATGGCTATGAATGGTTATGGAAATCGTGCAAACAAGGAATTTGACACTCCTTATCGTTGGTGGGGAACAAGTATTTCATGTATTGTAAGGCGTGAAGAATACTTAGGTCATACTGTAAATTTTAAGACCATAAAGCCAAGTTTTAAGGATAAGAGGAGATATACCAATAAAAAAGAAAACTGGGCTATTTTTGAAAATACTCATGAAGCCATTATAGATAAAGAAACATGGGATATTGCAAATTCACTTCTAAATACGACAAGAAGGCAGTCAAGAGAGGGAACGGTAAATCCACTCACAGGGAAGCTGTTTTGTGGAGATTGTGGAGAAAAACTATATAATTCAAGAGGGATAAATCGCAAGGGGACAGGACATTACAAAGAAGATGTTAGATATGATAATTATATATGCTCAACCTATCAGAAACATAGAAATGAATGCTCTGCACATTATATCAGAACAAAAGTAGTCAGGGAGCTTATTTTAGAAGCATTAAAAGATATTAGTAAATATATTGAGAACAATGAGGAAGAATTCAAAAATATCGTTATATCAGCAAGACTTGAAGAAAGGGAGAAAAGTCAAAAGGAAAATATAAAGAAATTAAAAGCTGATAAAAACAGGCTTGCTGTAATAGACAGGCTGTTTGTAAAATTGTATGAGGATAATGCAAATGGCAGAATAAACGATGAAACCTTTAATAAGATAGCCGTCCAATATACAGAGGAGCAAAAGGCACTAAATAGTGAAATACTTGAGCTTGAGGAAGTAACAGAGAAATTACAGTCTGTTAGTGATAATACAGAGCAGTTTATTAAAACTATTAAGAGTTTTACCGACTTTTCTATTCTTACAACTTCAATGATAAATCAACTGATAGACAAAATAGTGATATATCAAAAGGAGAAACTTAAAAGGTATAAGTTTACCCAAAGGATAGATATTTACTTTAACTTTATCGGCAAGTTTGAAATAGAAAAAGATGATGAAATAAAGGAAGAAAGCCATATAGAGAAAACGGAAGATAAAAAGTATATTCACAAAGACAGCCGATTTTTACCAATAACAGAGTATCTGAAAGGGCAAGATAGAGAAATAGAGCTTGATTTTTCAAAGGTGGAAGAACTTATAGGCAGAAAACTTTGTAAATCAGCAAGAACATATCCAAGCTATTGGTATGCAAGTGAAGATAGACCTATGGGAAACTCTATTTATAACGCAGGGTATGATATTGTAAAGGTAGATGTAAAAAAAGAAAAAATAAGGCTTATAAATTACGACAAATAAAATATAGGTTAGAGGTAACTACTACAAAAATGGTGGTTACCTCTTTTTTTATTTGTAAATATTTGAAAAACTTTGTTGACAAATATCAACCGATACAGATACTTTTGAGTTTTTCAAATACATTATAAAGATGTTTATAGCAGTCTACCTTGCAAGCCATGCCTTTGAATTTTCAA
>JAUNLL010000140.1 GCA_030532275.1 Peptoniphilus sp.
AAAACAGGTGCTTGGGTAGAAACTCCATTTCCTCCGTAATAGGTGTTATAGCCACAATAAATACCTTCTATCTTATCTTTACATCTTATTAAAGAATAAAAATCATTAAACGCAACTAAAATAAATACAAACCCCAAGACAATACTTCCTAAAGGGAATACAAATATTTCTCCATATGGAACAAATAAAGATACTATCGAAATAAATAAGCATCCAATAAAAAATATGATAATAACCCAACTAACAAGCGGTACAACTTTATAGCGTTTATTCTTAATAATAAAGAATGTTGCAACTGCTAACAATATCGTTAATATATAAATAATGATTGCCATATCCGTTTTCACAATATCCTTTCTTTCAATCTTACTTAGGTACATCTATTGAGTAGCTTAGAAGATCAACTATTTTATTGTTTTTTAAGTCAATAAATTAATAAATTAATAATTTGTTTTTTCATTCAAAAGTTTATTTACTCTTTCAATCGGAAATCTGTCTTCAATATCGATTATTTCAAACAAATTTTGGGGTAATTCATTCTCTTCAATAAGAGTAAGATATTCATTAACAGCTCTGCAATCAATCATAATTTTTCCATGACCATCCCAATGTCGATTGCTCTCTCTCTTTTTCAAGCCAGAAATCCAATATTCATCGCCGTTTTCAATATCTACATAGTTAGAATAACCACCATTATATTTTTGAAAGGCATGGTCATTAAAGTAAATGGTTTTCTTAGTTTTTGAAGTTCTCACATATCCAATCCATGCTGGACCATCATCAGAATATCCTGTTTTTAGTTCAATATACATTAAATCTTTTATCATTTATATCTCTCCTAAATTTCTATTTGTATATTTAGTATAATCTATAATTTTTATTTAGCATAGCAATTTTTATAATTTCATCTACAACTTTAAGCCCTTGTAATTACTCAATTTATAGCTTGTTTTCAGAAGTGAAATATCAATAAAACCATTTATATTTTCGGAAGTCAGTGATATACTATTTTTATAAAACAGATTTAATTACTATGAAATGAGGGGAAATAATATGAAACTAAAAGATAAGAAAATCATGCCTCCACCTTGGTTGGCACACAGTGAAATCGATCGATATACCACTGATGATATTTATATATACCAATTCATAAAATGGCTGGAAACTCTCTCTCCTGATGAGAAGACAGAATACCGTAACCTATTTCCAGAGCCAGTGACTTGGAAGGGTTGGTGGGATAATGAAGACAACAGCAAGGTTTTAGAGCATGGTGACTTCTATGTAGATACATGGCAACCGAAAGGCAGACCTAAATACAGTCGACAGTGGCTTCAGCGTGAGTTTGATGCAGGTAGACCGCGAGAGTTGTGCTTGTTCTGGGGCCATCAGCCTTCCAAAGACGGACATCTAACAAAAAGCTGTTTTAGCCAGTGGTGGATGACAGACTTCTGGTCCATCAACAACGACTATCCTGATGAATATCTTTGTATGGAGCAGTACATGATGGCGGGCAAGGCGGCGCTCTTTGGGGATTATGAAATCTATGAGCAGATTTTGCAATGTAGCTCTCCTAAAAAGATTAAATCTCTGGGCCGAAAGGTGCGTGGTTTTGATCAGAAGGTATGGAACAAGTTTAAATACTCTATTGTACTGAATGGTAACTGGTGCAAATTTAGCCAGAATCGCGATTTACAAGATTATCTCCTATCCACTGGAGATAGTGTGTTAGTGGAGGCCAGTCCCTACGACAATGTCTGGGGCATTCGACTTTCAGTTGATTCTCCTGAGGCACAAAATCCGATGAAGTGGCGAGGTCAAAACTTGCTGGGCTTCGCGTTGATGGAAGTGCGTGACGAGCTTCGCCGAGTGACAAAAAATGAAAAGTTGTGCGACTGGAGTATGGTACAAAAGTGAATATAAGTCGAGATAAATCAGTTATATAATTTTTGGTGTTGGTGATGAAAATGTATCATCTTACTAAAAAACTTTATCAAAAAAAGAGATCCACAGCAGCCAAAAGGCTGCTTGAATCTCTTCACCAACGAGACTGTGAAAAAAAGTCTGTAAATTAGTAAAGAATATGAGCCTTCTGTGGTA
>JAUNLL010000141.1:0-1038 GCA_030532275.1 Peptoniphilus sp.
ATATATATATGCACATAAAAAGCCTGCTAGTTCTTCATAATCAGATAAGCGTTTTACAGCAACACTACACGTAAGCACATCATGAAATGTCCCATTTCCAAACTTTACATTATGTGTCGGTTCCCAAAACACTCCACCTTTTATCATTTTATCTTTTTCGCCAGGTATATCTTTTATTTTGTGAAAAGAATAACTCATACTAATTTGATCTGCATATATTTTCTTATCTGGAACATATAAACGCAAAAACGAAATCATATGTTTATTAATGTATTCATTCATCGTACGACATATTTCTGTATATTCCTCTACCTGTTCAAACTTACTGGATTCCTCGTTCAAAAATGGATAAATCGTTCCTAACAAAGAAGATGTACCCTCTATCACCTGTTCAAATCGATAATTTACATTGTTACAAGTTTGTTCCGTTGTCATTTGAATTTTACGACATAATTCTTCTCGCATACTTTTTGAGGAATTACCTGTATAAACCAAAACAGAAACTATAAGGAAACACAAAACAAACAATAATATCATAATCAGCAGCATACGCAGTATATGTTTTCCTTTACTCATTATAACTGATTTTGGCATTTTTACCGTATCCAAGTTCCTCATTTTTCATCAACCTCTTCCTCACAATATGCAGACGCTACAATATTCTCTCTATATTCTCTCGGAGTGACACCAACATATTTCTTGAACATTCTCGAAAAATAACTAGGAGAAAAATACCCGACACGATAACAAATATCATACAAATGAATATTGCTGTGTGTAAGAAGATTCTTAGCTTGATTTAAACGTTCCTGAGTAAGATATTCATTGATTGTTTTTCCTGTAGCTTGTTTAAATAATACACATAAATATGCTGGCGTCAAATTCACCATTTCCGCTAAAATTGTAACTGACAATTGTTCCATATAACGAGATTCTATAATCTTGCAGACACACCCAACAATCGTATTTGTATGCGGTTTGCTCATTTTTTTTAAATTTCCCGAAATTTCCTCATACAAAGATACCAGCATATCTTCT
>JAUNLL010000141.1:1048-2097 GCA_030532275.1 Peptoniphilus sp.
CATTGCAAAAAATCATTAACCAATCTAGCCTGATCTGCATAAGCTCCCATATCCTCTAATTTCATATTGTTCATTAATTTAATCGGCAAAAATAATAAAAACAGCATAAAATTCTGTTGAGATAAATGATTTTCATTTTCTTTAATATAAGTTATGGCACTAGCAATCAATTTTCGTATTCCCACACCATCCCCATTCAAAATAGTGTCTGAAATTTCTTTTTCCATGTGCTCACGAAGGTTTCTTGTATCATCATCTTTGAATTTTTTTATAGAAATCGGAACATCTTTGCAAATCAAATAACTTTTACTAATTGCCTCACATGCATCCGCATATCCTTTTTGAATCATATGAAGACCAGTAAATGGTTCACTAATTCCTAATGAAATCTTTATTTTCAATTTCTCCATAATTTCGTTATAAAGCAATTCAGCTGTATCCAACAGGTTTATTTCGTATTGATCTTCTGAAACATCTACAATCCCCACATACTCCAATAAAGTTTCTTTAAATGTTACACTATGATATTGAGTGTTTAATACCTCTGCAAATACTTCTTCTATTGCTAAACTAACAGCCTGTTTCTCTTTTTCTGGAAGGTGATTTAAAATCTGACGTCTTGACGTGTGTCTGATTCTCATTACTAAAACAGCATAGGATGTCTTGCTATCTAAAGGAATATCAAGAAAATGGGCTCTTGTTTCCAACTCTTCTTCTGATTCCTCATTTTCTCTTACCAATTCACTGAGCATTCTAAGTCTGAGTAGTGGCATACTTTTTTCTAATTTTCTTTCCATATCCTGTATAGTCATTCGCTCACTATTTTTTTGATCCAAAATATTCACTACTTTAGTGATAACACTTTTCAATTCTTCTAAATCAATAGACTTTAAAATATAATCTACAGCCTCAATTTTTAATGCATCCTTTAGATAGTTCACATCTGCATAACCACTAATAAAAATTGTTTTAATGTCCGGATATAACTCTGTTGCCTGCATATTGCGAAGCTAAACGGTCGGGTTTGCGGAGCAAAACGGCCGCATTCT
>JAUNLL010000031.1 GCA_030532275.1 Peptoniphilus sp.
AGTCTATGATTTCAATTATATTTTTTATCTCATAACCTCTGTCATCAATCTCTTCTAAAATATCGACAACTACGGCGATTTCATGCCTGTTTCCTTTGCCAAAGGGCACGACAACACGGACTCCAAGTTTCAAATTCATGGAGTCCTCTGATTTATAGGTGTATAAATTCCCTATCCTAGATATGCTGTTTTCTATAAATACCTTTACATATTTCATCTTATCACCGAAGATTTTTACTTGTGGGTTATAAGTAAAAAACAAGATATATATCTTGTTTTATAATAAATTTACAACTCTATTCAAAATTATATCTGCAAGCTCTTCCTTGTCCATCTTTTGGAGTTTTTCAATATTTTTATTTCTGTCCACAATGCTTGCTATATTTGTGTCGCCTTTAAATCCTGCTCCTTTTTGTTTTATATTGTTAATTACTATTATGTCAAAATTTTTCTTCTTCAGTTTTTCAAGACCGTGTTCAATTTCGTCTATGCTTTCAGCTGCAAAACCCACTATTATCTGATCTTTTTTAATTGATCCGAAATGCTTCGCTATGTCCGGATTTTCTTCCAATTCTATGGTATTCAGTGCGTTTTTTTCTTTTTTTATTTTTTCTTCCGATGTGTTTTTCGGTCTGAAGTCCGCAGGTGCTGCGGCTTTTATCAGCACATCGCATTTATCAAAGTTGGCCTCGACGGCTTTAAACATATCATGAGTGCTGGTGATCCTTATGAAATTATCCACATTGGGCGGTGTTATGCTCGTGGGCCCTGATATAAGAGTTACTTCTGCTCCTCTGTATTTTGCCCTTTTTGCAAGGGCATATCCCATCTTGCCGCTGGAATGATTGGACAGAAATCTCACGGGATCTATTGCTTCCACCGTCGGTCCGGCAGTGACAACTACTTTCTTTCCTGACAGGTCTTTTTCTGTCAACTCTCTTTCAATGGCTTCCACAATCTCAGCGGGTTCGAGCATTTTGCCCTCTCCCACGTCATTGCAGGCCAAAATATCCGATTGAGTGCTTAGAATTTTGACCCCTCTACTCTTGAGAATATTCATATTGTGCATATTAGCAGCACTTTTGAGCATATATGTGTTCATCGCCGGTGCTAAAAGAATCTTGGATCTGCTGGCCATTAAAACTGTGGTGAGCAAATTATCGCAAATTCCGTTTGCAAGTTTTGCAATGGTGTTTGCGCTTGCAGGTGCTATAACTATAATATCCGCCCACTTTGCCAACTCCACATGCTCCACGTCCATGTCCATCATTTGATTGAACATATCCACATGCACCACATTTGACGTCATGGTCTGCATGGTCAAGGGCGTGATGAATTCACAGGCTGCAGGTGTCATTACAGCTTTGACCTTCGCCTGTTTTTTTCTCAGTATGCTGGCTATGGACGGTGATTTATAGGCCGCTATGCCTCCGGTTATCCCTAATAAAATATTTTTATCCTTGAGCATTTTCTTCGGAATCTTCTCCTGTTCTCATATATATGGATTCTTTGGTTCCTTGTTTTTGCTTTCTCAATTCTTCTATTTTTTCCGCTCTCTCTTCTTCTATCTTCGCCTTGTACATCTTGTCACTCATGGGTTCATTATAAACTATTGCACCCTTGACAGCCTCTTCAATGGCGATTGAAACAGGCTTTATATTTTCAGTTTCAATTAGGGGGTCTGATCCATTTACTATTTTTCTTGCCCTCTTTGAAACAAGAACAGATAGAGAATATCTTGAATCTGTTACTTTTTCCAATTGTTCAAAGGATGGTATTATCATTTTTTCACTCCTATGTTAAAGAACTTGTTCCTTTATATTTTTATGCCTTTTTACTCTGAGCCTTTCTGCGGCAATTATGTTTTCAATGTCTTCCACCGCCTGCTCAACCTTGTTGTTTACTACAAAATAATCGTATTCTCCAACAAAGTCAAGTTCCTTAAAGGCATTTTTATATCTTGTGTTAATCTCTTCTTCCGTTTCCGTATCTCTTTTAATAAGTCTGTTTTTAAGTTCGCTCATCTTTGGCGGAAGAAGGAAAATAAATACAGCTTCCTTATATTTTTCTTTGATTTGCAATGCTCCCTGCACATCTATTTCAAGCAGGACGATCTCTCCCTTTTCTATTTCGTCAAATACGAATTTCTTAGGCGTTCCGTAGTAATTTGTGTGCACAAAGGCATATTCAAGCAATTCATCTTCTTCTACCATTCTTTCAAATTCATCAATGGTAGTAAAAAAATAATTATCTCCATTAATCTCGTTAGGTCTTGGAGTTCTTGTAGTGACAGATGTTGAAAATACAATTTCATTGTTTTTTTTCATTAATGCTTCGCTGACAGTTCCCTTGCCGCTACCTGACGGTCCCGATAAAACCATTAAAAATCCACCGGACAAGTAAACCCCTCCTTATTAAAAATGTGATTTATTCTATGTTTTGAATTTGTTCTCTTAGTTTCTCAATTTCTGATTTCAATTCTACAACGGAATTTAAAATCTCGATATCTGTGGTCTTGGAACCTATTGTGTTTACTTCTCTGTTGAGTTCTTGAACTAAAAAGTCAAGCTTTCTACCGATGGCTCCAGTTTTATTAATTATATCACTAAATTGATCTAAATGAATAAAAACTCTGGTTATTTCTTCATCGATCGATAGTTTGTCGCACATTATGGCGACTTCTGTGGACAGCCTTTGAAGATCCAATTTATCTGCATCTACATTTTCTCTGATGGTGTCCTTCAGTTTCTTGGTGTTTTCTTCCACCACTGAAGGAGCCTTGATTTTTATGGATTCTGCAATTTCTTTTATGTGGTCAAGGGAATTCTCAAATACAGCCTTGATATTTTCTCCCTCTCGGTTTCTCATGGCTATGAAATTCTCCACAGCTTCTTGCAGGGTTTCTTCAATAACTCCCATGTAGATATCTTCATCTATTTCTTCCGGTTCATTTGTAAGTACGCCTTGCATCATGTAAATATCTCTGAGTTTAATCTCATCTTTAAAAGCCAACTCTCTTTTTATAGAGCTTAACGCCTCGAAATACTCCTTTGCAAGAGCGGTATTCACACCGACTCTGATGTTCTTTATATCTAAAAATTCAACATTTATAAATACGTCTATCTTCCCTCTATGCACTCTATCCTTTATGTACTTCTTTATTCGGTCTTCGATATACAGAAGTATTTTGGGAAGTTTTACATTTATATCGCTGTACCTGTTATTTACGGATTTGATTTCGATTTTAACGCTGACATTCTCATTGGAGCCGATTCCCAATCCGTAACCTGTCATACTGTTCATAATAATCCTCCGGTTTATGGCACAAAAAGTTAATACAGAAAAATCTGCATTAACTTTTTTCTTTACTTAACAACTATATTATATATCTTTCCGGGAATGTATATTTCCTTGACTATATTCTTTCCTTCAGTGTACTGATCGTATATTTTGTTTTCCTTTGCAGCAGCTCGCACGGTATCTTGATCTGCATTTTTTTCCACTTTTATTTGGAATCTTACTTTTCCGTTAAATTGCACGGGGATTTCCACAACATCATCAACGGTCTTAGCTTCATCGTATTGAGGCCAGCTTTGTTCATTTAAATATCCGCCCAAATTCAACTCAACCCATAATTCTTCCGTTATGTGTGGAGCGACCGGATTTAAAAGCATCAGGAATGTGGCAAAATCCTTGCGTGATATTTCCCCTGCGGCATTGAAGTTGTTCACCAATGTCATAAGAGCGGCAATTGCAGTGTTGGCCTTTAAATTTTCATAGTCATAGGTAACTTTTTTGATAGTTTTGTGGATCGATGATTCCAATTTTGCGGAATACTCTTCCTTGTCGTTAACTATATCGGCTAAGTTCCACACTCTTTCTAAAAATCTCCTGCAGCCTTTAACTCCGTTATCCGACCAGGGAGCATTTTTTTCAAAGTCGCCTATGAACATCTCGTAGGTTCTTAAAGTATCTGCACCATAATCTTCAACTATTTCATCGGGATTGATCACGTTGCCTCTGGACTTGGACATTTTTTCTCCATTGTCACCCAATATCATACCGTGAGAAGTTCTCTTCATATAGGGTTCCTTGGTGGGAACCACTCCTATATCATATAAAAATTTATGCCAAAATCTTGAATACAGAAGGTGAAGCGTGGTGTGTTCCATTCCTCCATTGTACCAATCAACAGGAGTCCAATGTTTAAGGGCTTCCTTCGATGCCAAGGTTTCGTCGTTTTTAGGATCTGTGTATCTGAGGAAGTACCATGAAGATCCCGCCCATTGAGGCATTGTGTCTGTTTCTCTCTTCGCAGGTTTTCCGCACTTGGGACAGGTGGTGTTCACCCATGAATCTATTTTTGACAGAGGGCTTTCGCCGTCATCTGTGGGTTCGTAATTTTCCACTTCAGGCAATACCACGGGCAATTGGGATTCATCCACAGGCACCCAACCGCAATCTTCGCAATGTATCAACGGTATGGGTTCGCCCCAGTATCTCTGTCTTGAGAATACCCAGTCTCTTAACTTAAAGTTGACTTGTCTGTGTGAAAGGCCTCTTTTTTCCAATTCATCAATTGCTTTTTCAATTGCATCCTTCACGCTAAGTCCGTTTAAAAATCCTGAATTCATCATTATTCCCTTGTTGGTGTCCACATTGGCGCTTTCCTCTATGTCCGAACCTTCTATTACGGGAATGATCTCTTGATTGAACTTCTTTGCAAATTCATAGTCTCTTTGGTCGTGAGCAGGTACAGCCATAATAGCTCCCTTGCCGTAACTCATCATGACATAGTCCGATATGAATATGGGAATGTCCTTTTCTGTGAGAGGATTCACCGCTTTAAGTCCCTTCAGTTCCACACCGGTTTTGTCCTTTGTCAGCTCCGTTCTCTCAAATTCAGATTTTTTAGAAACTTCTTCTCTGTAATTTTCAACTTCATCTATATTTTCAATTCTATCTCTGTATTTTTCAATTAAAGGATGTTCGGGAGCCACAACCATGTAAGTAGCTCCGAATATGGTGTCGGGTCTGGTGGTGAATACGTCTAAATTTTCATCTGTTCCCTTGATGTTGAACTTTATCTCAGCACCTTCGCTTCTTCCTATCCAGTTTTTTTGTTGAGCCTTTACTCTTTCTATATAGTCCACATCGTCAAGATCGTCCAAAAGTCTTTGAGCATAGGCGGTTATCTTGAGCATCCATTGGCTCTTTACCTTGTGAACTACATCACTTCCGCATCTCTCGCACTTTCCTGCAACAACTTCTTCATTTGCAAGTCCTATTTTGCAAGAAGGGCACCAGTTTATGGGCATTTCGCTTTTATAGGCAAGACCATGCTTGAAAAATTGTAAAAATATCCACTGTGTCCATTTATAATAATTGGGGTCCGTGGTATCTACTTCCCTTGACCAATCAAAGGAAAATCCTATGGACTTCAATTGTTCCTTAAATCTCTTTATATTTTTTTCAGTTACGATTTTAGGATGGATTTTATTTTTTATTGCAAAGTTTTCTGTGGGAAGACCGAATGCGTCCCAACCCATGGGATATAAAACATTGTATCCTTGATATCTTCTCATCCTTGCCACTATGTCAAGGGCTGTGTAGGGTCTTGGATGTCCTACGTGAAGTCCTTGACCTGAGGGGTAGGGAAACTCTACCAGGGCAAAAAACTTCTTCTTATCATATTCATTTTTGGAAACATAGGTTTCATGTTCATCCCAAAAATTTTGCCATTTTTTTTCTATCTTATTTGGATTGTAATTTTCCATTTTTCCTCCTAAAATTCCGCTTGTCCGACAGTTCTTGGGAAAGGTATCACATCTCTTATGTTTTTCATTCCCGTGATATACATTACAGCTCTTTCAAAACCTAAACCATATCCTGAATGAACTACACTGCCGTATCTTCTCAAATCCAAGTACCATTTATAATCTTCGGTGCTCATGTTGTTGTTCTTCATCTTCGCTTCAAGGATTTCTAAATTGTCCTCCCTTTGAGAACCGCCTATTATCTCTCCTACTCCCGGAACGAGCAGGTCCATTGCGGCAACTGTCTTTTTGTCCGGATTTTCCTTCATGTAAAATGCCTTTATCTCCTTGGGATAATCCGTTACAAAAAGAGGCTTTTTATAAACTTCTTCCGTCAAGTATCTCTCATGTTCAGTTTGCAGATCCATGCCCCAACTTACGGGATATTTAAATTCCTTGCCTGATTTTTGAAGTATATCCACAGCTTCGGTGTATGTGATTTTGCCGAATTCGGAATTTACTATATTTTCCAATCTGCTGATCAAATCTTTATCTATGAATTTATTGAAGAATTCCATTTCCGATTTTGCATTTTCAAAAACATATTTAATTATATATTTGAGCATTTCCTCAGCAACTTCCATGTTTTTGTTGTTGTCGGCAAAGGCCATCTCCGGCTCAATCATCCAAAATTCCGCGGCGTGTCTTTGAGTGTTTGAGTTTTCCGCTCTAAAGGTGGGACCGAAGGTATAGACGTTTTTAAAGGCCATTGCAAAGGCTTCCGCTTCAAGCTGTCCTGAAACCGTTAAATTGGTTTCCTTGCCGAAGAAGTCCTCACCGTAGTCGATTTTGCCGTCTTTTTTAGGCACGTCATTTAAATCAAGGGTTGTAACTTGGAACATTTCCCCTGCTCCTTCAGCATCAGATGCTGTTATTATGGGAGTATTTACATATACGAAACCTTTTTCTTGGAAGAATTTATGAATTGCAAAGGCTAGGATGGATCTCACTCTGAAAACCGCATTAAAGGTGTTGGAACGAGCTCTCAAGTGAGCAATGGTTCTCAGATATTCCATTGTATGCCTTTTCTTTTGAAGAGGATAGTCATTGTCCGATATACAATATGGAGTGATCTTAGTTGCGTGAATTTCAAAGGGTTGCTTTGCTCCCGGGCTTTCAACTAGTTTACCTTCTACAAAAAGTGAGGAGCTTATGGGATACTTGCCTATTTCCGAAAAATTTTCTAAATTATCATCATATACAACCTGAAGGGATCCAAAACATGTACCGTCATTAAGTTCTATAAAGCCGAAATTTTTTGAATTTCTGCTGGTTTTTATCCATCCCTCAAGTTTTAAATCTTTATTTATATACTCTTTGCTATTTTTTAATATTTCATTAATAGTCATCCTGTTCCTCCTAATAATTGGTTGTTCAATATAGGTTATTATAGACATTTTTATATTTATTGTCAATTGTGAGGGCTTTTTAAGCCTTGAAAATAGAGCTTATTACCGTTTTTTACCTTTAAACTTTCTATTAAATTCTTCACACAAAAAACTGCCACAAATAAACTTGTGACAGTTTCTTTGATTTTTTTATTTAACTCAATCTAATAAAGATGTTCTAAAGGGTTTCTTTTGAGTTCTTGTGGAATTTGCAATTACGTATTCCATCAGTTCATCATACATGATCTTAGCCTTGCCAAGAGCATCCATTCCCAACTCTTCAGCCATATCATTTGCATATGCCACTGATTTTGCGGGCTCTTGATGATAGAGAGTCAAGAATTTTTTATTTCTTAATTCTTGAGTTTTTAAAAGCTCATCTTCGTACTTGCTCCAATATTCCCTAACGCTCTTGCCATATCTTTCTCTGTCCATTTCACTTAACATGGTCAATGCTCTGTATCTCCAGTATGCTTGTGTTTCGTCAAATTTTAGAGATTTCTTAGCATAGGCTTCAGGAGTCTTTGTCAAGTTGGAGAAGAAGGGAACATATACATTGTGTTCTGCATTTCCCACTGCTAACCAAAGTATTCCCGGTGCTTCCTTGGGGAAATCCTTCTTTAGTTCAAGGACGTGACATTCAACTTGTGATGGAACTCCTATGGCTCTTACGTCTTTATTTTCAGGTAGATTTGCATCAAGTGCGGTTCCTTCATATCTGTATCTTTGGAAGTTCATTACGTTCTTAACCGATACATCTTCATCGGGTGTAAAGAGAAGTTTGAAATCTTCTTCAGGTGCATCATAGGAAAGTTTCATAGATGGAGCCAGCAGGTTGTATCCTCCCCAAAGTCTTGATCTGTTGTACTCGGAAAGTTCCGGTCCATAGGTCTTTCTGACTGAGAATTTTCCATCTACTGTTTGGATCAAATTGTGTGATTTAGGTAAATTGTATAAATCCTTTGATGTGATGTAATTTTCAGTATCATCCACATCTACATAGTCAAGCATAAAACAGTTGGGCATAATAGCCGCTTTGTCTGTGGGCAGTTTCATAGCTGCATATTGATGTCCTGAAAGTATTTCCATGTACCAAGTTTCTTCTTGATCTGCTATCATCAGCGTATTGCCTTCAGATGCTCCCTTTTCATCCACTATCTTTGCAAGCAATTCAACTCCCTCTCTGGCAGTTGTAGCTTGAGAAAGAACTAGAGTTGTGATATTGGCTTCTCTTAGTCCTGCATCTACAAGGGGATCGATGGCTTCTATACCGTCGTTGTAAGAAGCTGATTCCGTTGCAGAAACTGCAACACCCTTTTCATTGTAGCCTACTTCGTCATAAATTCCGTCATCCAATTCTCCTGCAGTATCAGGAACTGCAATGTAGCTTAGAGATTTTTTAGGTTGCGGCCAAGTGAATCCTGTCAACACATCTATAAATTCAGTGCCTTCTTTGTATTCCTGTGCCGGATAAGCTACGAAGCTCTTGGGATGTGCTCCTGAAATATCTTCCGTTCTGGCAACAAGTGTAGAACCGTTTGCAGATACTTCATCTCCTACATATGTACTAGTGCATGCAAATATTGTGCTTGTAAATAATGTACTTACCATCACAAGGGCAAGCATAAGCGAAATAATTTTTTTCATTATATCATCTCCTTTACATGCATTATATCAAATATACACAAATAAAAAAGGAAATCCTTCGCTCTTTTAATTTCCTTTTTTGATATATTCCATGTATTTTTTTATATTTCTTTCATAACCCTGCTCTGTTGGTTCGTAATATTTTTTGTCCTTTAATTCTTCGGGCAAGTATTGCTGTTCCACATAGTGGTTGGGATAATTGTGAGGATACTTGTAAGAAACATCCCCCTCTACATTGGAGCTGTCCCTTATGTGCATGGGAATCTGTGCCGATTTGCCCCTCTTCACATCTTCAGTAGCTTTATTTATGGCGATGTAGGATGCGTTTGACTTGGGAGCTGTCGCCAGGTAGGTAACCGCTTGAGCAAGATTTAATCTCGCTTCGGGAAGTCCTACCACTTCCAATGCTTTAAAGGCTGCAACTGCGATCACCAATCCCTTGGGATCGGCATTGGATACATCTTCCGAGGCGAAGATTATCAACCGCCTTGCTATAAACTTGGGATCTTCTCCCGCTTCAAGCATCTTTGCCAAGTAGTAGATTGCAGCATCGGGATCCGAACCTCTAAGGGATTTTATAAAGGCGCTGATTGTATTGTAATGCTCCGTTGAGGATTTATCATAGATGAAATTTCTGCTTTGAAGGCAGTCCTTGACAACTTCCCTATCTATATATATTTCTCCCTTGACGGCATCTGTGGACAAAACTGCAATCTCCAAAGAGTTGAGTATGTTTCTTCCGTCACCCGATGAATTTCTCACCAAAAATTTCTTTGCATCTTCAGTTATTTTGATATTTAAATTTTTGAAAACCGGATCCTTTTCAAGAGCCTTCTCGATTAACCTGTATAGATCCTCTTCTTCCAAGGGTTTCAAGGGCAAAACCTGCATTCTTGACAGAAGCGCCTTATTCACTTCAAAATAAGGATTTTCAGTGGTTGCTCCTATGAGAGTGACTACTCCCTTTTCCACATAGGGAAGCAATGCGTCCTGCTGCGATTTATTAAATCTGTGAATTTCATCTATGAAGAGGATGTTGTTTACATTGTGAAATTTTATGTTGTCTTCCGCCTGTTGTAAAACTTCACGCAACTCTTTCAAATTTGATGTCACAGCTGATATTTCTATGAATTGTTTCTTAGTCATCTTAGAAATAATTTTTGCAAGAGTTGTCTTGCCCACTCCCGGCGGACCGTAAAATATCATTGAACTTACTCTATCGGATTTTATAACTCTGTTTAGATACTTTCCCTCTCCCACCAAGTGTCTTTGACCGACAAAATCCTCCAGGGATTCAGGTCTTATTCTGTAAGACAAAGGGGCGTTTTCCTTCATGTTATTCTGCATGTTTAGGGTAAATAAATCCACTGTATCACTTCTTACTCTTTATTATCTCTTCTATTTCATCGAAAAAGCTCTGAACATCCTTAAATTGCCTGTAAACTGATGCAAAGCGCACATAGGCCACTTCATCCAACTCTTTGAGCTCTTTCATGACTATATCTCCTATTTCTTCGGAGGTTATTTCCTTCTTCAAGGAGTTTTGAATTTGTTTTTCAATATTGTCTGCCGTTTTCTCAATTGCATCCAATGTGACAGGCCTTTTTTCACAGGAGCGAATTATTCCGTTTACTATCTTGCTTTTATCGAAAATTTGCCTTGTTCCATCTCTCTTTACCACTACTATGGGAGTTTCTTCTATCCTTTCATAAGTGGTAAATCTGCCTTTGCAGTTTATACATTCTCTTCTTCTTCTTATGGTGGCTCCTTCGTCCGTAGGTCTTGAATCTATGACCTTTGACTCAGAGTAGCCGCAATAGGGACATTTCATAATACACCTCTGTATCAAAAAACCTCATCACAGGATGAGGCTTTAAAAGTTTATTTTCTGTTGGTCCTTAAAAAAGACGGTATTTTTAATTCGCCGGGGATTACGCCTTCTTTTTCTTCTCCCAATTCCTTAAATTTGTTTTGTTTTTTGTCTTCGTCTTTGTATTGGTCAAAATCAGTAGCTATAACTGTAATCTTTACTTGATCCTTCAAAGTATCATCTATTCCTGCTCCGAATATGATGTTTGCATCTTCAGATACACAATCTCTTATCAGGTCTGCAGCTTCGTTTACTTCAAATATTCCCAGGTCATTTCCTGCAGTTATATTTAACAGTACGGATTTTGCACCTTCAATAGAAGTTTCAAGAAGAGGAGAATTTATAGCAAGTTTTGCAGCTTCTGTGGCTCTTTCATCACCGGAAGCAATACCTATACCCATGTGAGCAATGCCCTTGTCAAACATGATCGCCTTGACGTCGGCAAAGTCCAAGTTGATTAGGTTTGGAACTGAAATCAAATCTGAAATACCTTGAATACCTTGTTTTAAAACGTCATCAGCAATTTCAAAGGCCTTTGAAAAACTGGTCTTTTTATCAGATATTGTAAGAAGTCTGTCATTGGGAATGATAACTAATGTATCAACTTTGTCCTTTAATTCCTTGATTCCCTTTTCTGCAGATTTTGATCTTTTCATTCCTTCAAAAGTGAAGGGTTTTGTTACTACGCCAACTGTAAGAAGTCCAAGTTCCTTTGCGATTTCAGCAATTACCGGAGCAGCTCCCGTTCCTGTTCCTCCACCCATTCCGGCAGTTATGAACACCATGTCCGCACCGTCAAGCGCTTCTCTTATTTCATCTCTTGATTCTTCTGCAGATTGCTCTCCTATGTCAGGGTTCGCTCCTGCGCCTAATCCCTTTGTAATTTTTTCTCCGATTTGAATTTTAGTTTCGGCAAGGGAAGCTCTAAGTGCTTGTCTGTCTGTGTTAAGGGCGATGAAGTCCACTCCTTTTACGCCAGCGGTTACCATTCTGTTAACAGCATTGTTTCCGCCTCCGCCAACGCCCACAACTTTAATTTTAGCAAATTCGTCGTGATCCATATCAAAATCTAACATAAACATCCTCCTCATATCATAAATTCATAAATTTTCTAATTTAAGTGCATATATTATACATTTTATAAACAAATAGCTAAATAGTCAACATCTTAAAGAGTTTTTAATGTGTTGAAGTTGAAAATCAGCCAAAATCAATCGTTATTTTCTTTTTCATCGTAAGTGCTTTGCAAAACCACTATGGGAGAGTATCCGTTGTCCATTTCTATCCTTATGGCGTTTTTATTTGTGGTTTCAATATCCTTTAAAATCTCCACGAGCATCCTGAATTTATATTCGAGATCTTCTATGGAATTAAATTGAATTTCAACGTCGTTGTTGTCCATCAATACATACATATCTTCTTTGAATTCAATGCCTTTTATGGAATTGAAGATTTCTTCCGTATCGATCAACTGAGCTAAAAATTCCCTTTTGTCCTTTTCCTTTGTGAGTATATAATCTCCAAGGTCCAAATTTTGTATATTTACTCCCTTGATATCCTTGAGATTTTGAAAGGGTCTGCTCATTATTTCAATTATTCTCAAATCCCTGTCGATTATGTAGTAGCTTGCATAGTTTTCAATTTGCATTATGCCCTTTCTCTCGACGACTTCAATGGTTGTATCTCCTGAAACCGAAAATTTTATTTTTGAAGATTTTATTTTTGCTATGCTGTTTATGGCCTCTACTCTGTCTTTTTTTGACACGCTAAAATAATTTTGCCCCATTGCAATGCCCGATCTCTTAATTATTTCCTCTCTGGAAATACTTTCATTGCCCAGTACCTTTATTGAGCTGACGTTGAAAAATCCGGTCTTAGTCAAGACAAAAAATGTTATCGTAAGGATCATCATCAACAATATGATCTTTCTGATGAAATTTTTTCTTTTTGCTCGTATTCTATACTTTTCTTTTCTGTTTTCTTTCATTTAACAACAACTCTATTTCATTTAATAAAATCTCAACAGCTTGGGGATTTCCCAGCTTTTTTGAATTTTCAGCCATGACATTTCTCAGTGAATCGTCCTTTAATAGAGATGTTATTTCTTCATAGAGTGTTTGTGCGTTTAAATTCTCTTCTAAAATAATCTTAGCTGCATTTTTGTCTTTATAGCTGTTGGCATTGTAAACTTGATGATTTCCGGCAGTGTAAGCCTTGGGAATCAATATGGAGCTGACCCCCACAGCCGATATTTCCGCTAAGGTCATAGCTGAAGAACTTGCGATGACAAGGTCGCTCGCCATTAACAAAGACGGTATCTCATTGGAATATTCCACAATCTTCACCTTATCACTTAAAGTTGTATCCTTTAATTGAGCCATGAAGTTCTCATAATGCACCTTGCCGGTTACATGGTACAGTTTAAAGTCTATTTCCTTATCCGATTTTAAAATACCGAGAATTGCATCGTTGGTGGACTCTTGGCCTCCGCTTCCTCCGAAGGAAAGCACAAACTTTTCATCCTCTGCAATATCGTATCCTCTTCTGGCCTTTGCCTTGTCTATTTGATTGAAATCAGCTCTTATGGGATTGCCCGTCACTATTACTTTTTTGTACTTTAAATATTTTTTTGCTTCTTCAAAATTTAAAGCTACCAATTCAGCTCGTTTTGATAGAAGTTTATTGGTCTTGCCAGGAAAGGCGTTTTGCTCCTGCACAACTGTCATTATACCCAGTTGTTGTGCCTTCAACAAAACAGGTGCACAGACGTATCCTCCTGTCCCTATGACTATATCGGGTTTGAATTTTTTAATTATTTTATCACATTGACGCAAGCCTTTTAAAAGTGCCATAATGGCTGATATGGTTTGCTTATTTATTTTTTTTCTGGGAAGTCCTTGAACTTCTACTGCTTCAAAGGGTATGCCTTCTTTTTTTGTCAATTCTTCTTCAAGACTGCCCTTTTTACCCACATATAGAACTTCCGCCGTCATATCTCTTTTTTTTATTTCCGCAATTATTGAAAGTGCGGGATAAATATGACCGCCCGTACCTCCTCCGGAAACTATATATTTCATTTTACACATCCCTTGAAATTCCAAGCAGTATTCCTACCGATGCCATGGTTACCAACAGAGAAGTTCCTCCATAGGATATAAGGGGCAAGGTGATTCCCGTGACGGGAAATAAACCACATCCCACTCCTAAGTTGAATATGGCCTGTATGCCTATATATGAAGTAATTCCTATTGCCACATACTTATCATAATAATTTTTCGACCTAATGGCAATGGTATATCCTCTATATACAAAAAGAAAAAACATCAAAACGACAAATATGCCTCCTATTAAGCCGAATTCTTCACAGATTACAGGAAAAATAAAGTCGTTGTGAGCTTGAGGAATATTTGAATACTTTTGCCTCGAGTGAAAAAATCCCACTCCGCCAATCCCACCCATGGCTATAGCGTAAAGGGATTGTGTGATTTGATAGTTTTCGTCCAAGGAAGCTATATCTGGATTTAAAAATCCGAAAATTCTTTTCATTCTGTATAGGAATTTCATGGTCATGGGAATCATGCCCAGCAATCCCAGCCCTGCTAAGGTGACGAATTGATGAGATTTTATTCCGCCTGCCACATACATTACAAAGAGCGAAAAACCTATTACCACTCCCGTAGATAGGTCCTTGATCATTATAGGGACCACAGAAAGCCCTATTATCCCCACGATTATCACAAAGGCCTCTGTTTTCTCCATGTGAGTTCTGTTTATTTCAAGGATTTTTGCTAAAAATAGAACAGATGTGATTTTCAATATATCCGAAGGTTGAAATCTGAAGTTTATGCCCGGAACTTTAATCCATCGTGTCGATCCGTAGGTACCATATCCCAGAGGTGTCCATAGAGCCAATATGAGCAATATGCTTGCGATGAAGAGCAGCGGAGAAATTTTTTTGATTATATTTCGCGGAAAT
This sequence comes from Peptoniphilus sp., assembly GCA_030532275.1. GTDB lineage: Bacteria > Bacillota > Clostridia > Tissierellales > Peptoniphilaceae > Peptoniphilus_E. Next base: position 14,698 of record JAUNLL010000031.1, read on the forward strand.
CTCGATATGATATAAGCAGCTATAAATCCAAGCACACAAAATACCAACTGTTTTTTACCGTAGTAAAAACCGTCGTCATAGTACTTTATTCCCAGCGGATATGCCGCACTTGTAACTACCATAAGTCCGAAGCCCACAAGCACTACAAATATCAACAGCAGTCCGAGATCCACAGATCTGTATTTTCTTTTTAGATTTTTCATTAAATCAACTCATTTACCAACTTTTTAAAATGTTCTCCCCTTTTTTCATAGGATTCATACATATCCCATGATGCACAGGCGGGCGAAAGCAGTACAACATCTTCCTCTTCTGCAAGGCTATGTGATAATTCCACCGCCTGATCCAAGTTTTTAACTATGTATATATGCATTCCCTGTTTTTTTGCAGCCGCTTGAATTTTTTCAGCTGTTTGTCCAAAGAGAATCAGTGTTTTCACCTTTTTCTTCGCCAACTCAAGCATTTCATCAAAATTTGCATTTTTGTCATATCCTCCGGCTATTAAGATTATGCTTCCCTCCATGGCTTTGATTGCCATGATGGTGGAATCGGGATTTGTGCCCTTGGAATCGTTGTAGTATTTAACTTCCCTCAACTCTCTGACAAATTCTATTCTGTGCTCAACGCCCATGAAGTTTTTGACGGATCTGTATATTAAGTCCGCAGGCACCTTCAACAAGGCTGCCGCATTTATGGCACACATTATATTTTCTATGTTGTGTTTCCCGGGGATTTTTATCTCATTTAAATCTATTATTTTATTTTCCGCTTCATCTTTAAAGTAAATTGCATCATCTTTTAAATAAGTCCCTTTACTTACAACTTTTTCTGTGGAAAAAAAGTACTTTTTAGGTAATATGTCACTGTCTTTAAGCTCGCTGTCTTCATTTATTATGATATAATCCTCTGCACTTTGATTTGAAAATATCTTGTACTTCGCATTCCTGTAATTTTGCACCGTCTTGTGCCAATCCAAATGGTCACTGGTTACGTTGGTGATTACGGCAACTCTCGGCTTGAATTTGTCGATGTACTCCAGTTGAAAGGATGAGGCTTCGATTACCACACAATCTTCTTTTCTTGCTTCCAAGGCTATATCAAAGACTGATTTGCCGATATTTCCCACAAGATAGGTGTTGTATTTTTCCTTTAGAATGTTTGCAATTAAAGAACTCGTGGTGGTCTTTCCGTTTGTACCTGTGACTGCAATTGTGTTTTTGCACTTGCTTATTTCATAAAATACTTCCAAATCCGATTTGATGGGAATTTTATTTTTTTCAGCTTGCTTTAATATGGGATGATCCGGCTTAACCCCCGGACTTTTTACTATGAAATCCATACGTTCTAAATCGGAGTCCTTGTATATTTTAAAAATATACTCTGAATACTCCTTCAAACTCTCGATGTTTTCATTGTAGATGTATATGTTAACATTAAAATTGCTAAGGCATTTAAGGGCG
>JAUNLL010000032.1 GCA_030532275.1 Peptoniphilus sp.
TAAATTCCATGCCATCATCCAATATGGTAATCTTCACAGTATGAGTTAAAACGTCTGAATAGGTATAGGTAGAAGTTGTGAGTTTATCGCCATTTTTAACATCTACGGAAAAAATACTGGGATACACAGATTTCAATATGCCCTTCTTTGTAACGTATTTTTTTCTGCCTTTATTTGCTTTCACTATAACTTTCTTGCCTAAATTTTCTTCCAGTTCGTTTCTAATCAATGCCATTTGATCCATGGATATCACCCTCTCATAAACATGAACAGTTACGAATATATTATATATCATTTGTCCAAAAAAGTCAAATTATTTATTATACTGTTAATATTCTATATTGTCAATATTATTTTACAAATATTTATAGATTTTTCTTTCTTTTATGAGCTTTCGGGTGAACTCTCGGCAGATAAATTTAATACTGATCTTCCAAGTGTACAATAGTTTTTTATGGATATAATTGAACAAATTCAGTACAAAATATCTGTTAATTCCTCAATTGAATCAATTTTATAAGTTGCCCTTAGTCCTTCTATTTCAGAACCGAAACCATATTTTGCAAAGACCGACGGCACTTCATTGGCAACTGCGGCCTCTATATCGTGGTATCTGTCACCGACAAATAGTATTTCTTCACGCATATCTTTTCGCTCCTGTTTTAATATATCCGCCTTCGGAAGATATTCAAAGGTCTCTCCCATAAAGTATGCTTTGAAATATTTTCTAATTCCATAGCTGTCCAAGGCTTTTTCCAGATATCTTATTCTGCAGTTTGACATTATATACAAGTCATAGTGACCGTATAGTTTTTTCAAAGTTTCCTCTGCATGGGGATAGAGCTCTCCCACGCTGTCCATATTGGCCTCCATGCCTGTGCCCACATGTTTCATAACTTCTTTAACTAAGTCCCTCGGAGCGTCCTTGGCTATTAAATTGTAGGCGTAGTCAGGTTTTTCTCCCAAGAATTTTTTGATATTAGCTTCATCGAGATCAAAATCCTTTGCATATCCATGGCTCTTTAAAATTTCCACACCTGATGTGAAGGCCGGATAATATATTTTCATCGTATCATGGAGTGTTCCGTCAAAATCAAAGATAATACTTTTTATTTCAGCCACGAATTTCTCCTAGCAAATTTGCCATTTCAATAGCAACCGTCGCTGCATCAAAGCCCTTATTTCCTGCTTTAGTTCCCGCTCTTTCGATTGCCTGCTCGATGTTTTCTGTGGTGATTACTCCAAATACCACAGGTACTCCCGTTTCCAGCGAAGTCTGTGCAACGCCCTTGGCAACTTCAGATGAAACCAGTTCATAATGAGTTGTCGCTCCTCTTATCACTGCTCCAAGAGTGATAATTGCGTCGTATTTTTTTGTGAGGGCAAGGGATTTTGCTGCCAAGGGAATTTCAAAGGATCCCGGAACCCAGATGATTTCAATTTCATCATCTTTTACTCCATGCCTTTTTAATCCGTCCAAGGCTCCATCTAACAATTTTGAAACTATAAATTCATTGAATCTTGCAAGCACTATTGCGTATTTTTTTCCTTCCGATTGCAAATTTGCACTGTAAACTTTCATTCCATCCTCCATTAATTTAATTTATTTTGAAATTCTGATAATATGTGATTCATTTTTTCAGCCTTAGTCCTCAAATAAAACTCATCTTCCTTTGTCGAGTGAATTTCTATGGGAACTCTCTCCTTTATCTTCATGCCGAATTCTTGTAGTGAATATATCTTGTCAGGATTGTTTGTGAGAAGCCTAAGCTCCTTTACTCCCAAATCCTGCAAAATTTGTGCTCCTGTGGAATAATCTCTCGCATCTTCAGGAAAGCCCAAAGCGACATTTGCTTCAACTGTATCCATTCCCTGATCTTGTAGAGCATAGGCACGAATTTTGTTTACAAGTCCAATCCCACGCCCCTCTTGACGCATATAGAGCAAAATTCCCCTGCCCTCTTCATCAATTCTCTTCATGGCGAGATGAAGTTGACTTCCACAGTCGCATCTTGAAGACCCGAAACAATCTCCCGTCAAACACTCCGAATGAACTCTTGTAAGAACGTCCATCCCATCTCCAATTTCACCTTTTACAAGGGCGATATGATGTTCCCCAGTGACCGTATCAATGTATACATGAGCTCTAAATTCACCGAATTTTGTGGGGAGCTTTGCATCTGCAATTTTTTCTACAATTTTTTCATGCCTTTTTCTATATAATAAAAGTTCCTTTGTAGTAGTTATTTTCATATCCAATTTTTTTGCCAGCTTGAACAGATCTTCTCCTCGCATCATGTGTCCATCATCTTGCATTATTTCACAGCAAAGCCCTACTTCCTTCAGCTTGGCAATTTTAAGCAAATCCACAGTTGCTTCAGTGTGTCCTTGTCTTACGAAAATTCCGTCCTTTTTTGCGACAAGGGGAAACATATGGCCCGGTCTTCTGAAATCCTCGGGTCTAGCCTCTTCTTCCGTCATTTTTCTTGCAGTCAAGGCTCTTTCATAGGCTGAAATTCCCGTGGTAGTTTCCACATGGTCAACGGACACTGTAAAGGCCGTTTCGTGATTGTCGGTATTTTCCGCCACCATTTGATTGAACTTCAGTTTTTTTGCATAATCCTTCGACATGGGCATGCAAATCAACCCCTTTGCAATGGATGCCATGGTATTTATGCTTTCTCCCGTCACAAACTCTGCCGCCTGAATCATATCGCCTTCATTTTCTCTGTCAGGCTCATCTGTAACTATTATGATTTTTCCTTTTTTTAAGTCCTCTACAACTTCTTCAATGGTGTTGATTTTCATATTTTCTCCTTTCAAAATCCATTTTCTCTCAAGAAATCAAGAGTTATGGATTGTTTTTTGTCCTTGTGATCTAAAAAACTGTAAACATATCTGCCGATTATATCTGTTTCTATATTTATTCTGTCACCGACTTTTTTGCTTGAAAGAGCGGTTTCAGATATTGTCGTCGGAATAATTGAAACCTCAAAGAAATTTCTTCCAACCCTTGATACCGTAAGACTAATGCCGTCAAGGGCAATTGATCCCTTTGCCACGATGTATTTAAAATTATCTCCCTCGAACTTTATTCTATATACTACCTCTCGATTGTTGTTTATTATATTTGTGATTTCTCCAACGCCGTCTACGTGACCTTGGACTATGTGACCATCAAGCCTAGACGACGGACAAAGAGCCCTTTCCAAATTGAGTTTTTCTCCCTTTTTAAGACTTTCAAAATTGGTGGAATTAATAGTTTCAACCATTACTTCAGCTTTGTAAAAATTATTTCCCAGCTCCGTCACCGTGAGGCAAACTCCATTTGTGGCAATTGAATCGCCACACTTGGTCCCTTCTAGAACCTTTTCCGCAACAATTTCCAAGGTGTATAAATCGCTTTCTTTTTTGATCGATTTTAAAACTCCCACTTCTTCTATAATTCCTGTAAAAATTTTAATCACACCTTCCCGTTACTAAAATATCCCCGGATATTATTTCAGTTTTTATATCTCTGATTTTTATGGCATCAGACAGTTTTGCCAATTTCAAATCACCTATGGCGGAAAGTCCCGTTGATCCGATAATCATCGGTGCTATGAAGAAATAAAATTTATCTACTAAATTTTCTTTAAGCATGGAAGCATTTAAAGTCGCTCCGCCTTCAAGCAATATTGAAGAAATATCAAATTTCTTTAGTTTCTGCATCGCATCTTCTAAGTTAACCTGACCATCTTTATCTTCACAAATTAAAATTTCAACATTTTTTTTATTTTTCAATATTTTATAATTTTCTCTGTCATGCATTTTTGTAGTTGCAATTATTGAAATAGAGCCTAGATCTTCTCTCAAAACATTGGCTTTTTCAGGAATTTTGAGCTTTGAATCCACAATTACTCTGATGGGATTGTTTTTATAAGCTCCATATCGCACATTGAGTGTGGGATCATCTGATAACACAGTATTGATTCCCACCATAATTGCATCCAACTTCCCTCTAAGTTCGTGGGAAAATCTCCTGGAATGTTCCGATGTGATCCACTTGGACTCCCCTGTTGAGGTTGCAATTTTGCCGTCTATGGTCATCGCAGATTTTAAAACCACATAGGGTCTGTTCTTTTCCACATAAGTGAAAAATCTTTCATTTAACGAAAGACATTCTTCCTCCAAAATCCCCTTACTTACGGAAATATTATTTTTTTCTAAAATTTCAACTCCACGACCTGCCACTTTGTCAAAGGGATCAAGAGTTCCTATTACTACTCTTTTTATTTTTTCCTCCACAATTCTATTGGCGCAGGGTGGAGTCTTTCCGAAGTGTGAACAGGGTTCAAGATTTACATAAAGTGTGGCGCCCTCTAGAAAATTATTTCTCTCCTTGGCATTTAAAATCGCATTTATCTCAGCATGATTTTCGCCAAATCTTTCGTGATAACCTTCCCCTATAATTTCATCATTCTTTACAATTACACATCCCACCAAGGGATTCGCCTTAGTGCTTCCCATTCCTTTTTTTGCAAGTTCAATTGCACGTTTCATATAAAAATCATCATTAAGCATTTAATCACCCATAAAAAAAGAGCCCAAACAGGGCTCTAAAAATACACAAAAAAATCTCTTCTTTCATCCAGACTATACTGTCGGTATTGGAATTTCACCAATTCAGCTTTCGCTCGCGGACTTTACCGCCGGTGGGGAATTGCACCCCGCCCTGAAGATTTAATATAGTTTTATAATAGCACAAAGAAATTTTTTGTCAATTTTCTCTTTAGCTCAGACAACTATTAATCTGCAAATTTGTGTTTTGTAGTCACACATATTTTTCCTTCATTGCCTGTTCTATTTTTCGTTGTGCATCTTTTTTCGCCATGCTGTCTCTTTTGTCATAGAGTTTTTTACCTCTGGCAACAGCAAGTTCCACTTTCACTCTTCCTCTGTTGAGATAGAGTTTAAGCGGTATAAGCGTGTACCCTTTAAGGGTTATCTCTTTATTTAACTTCCTTATCTCCCCTCGATGAAGGAGTAATTTTCTCCTTCTCAAGGGATCCGAATTGAATATATTGCCTTGTTCATAGGGAGATATATGCATATTTTCTATGAATACTTCCCCATTTTTTATTTCGGCATAGGCATCCTTTAGATTTGCCTTGCCCTGTCTTAGGGACTTGACTTCAGTGCCCTTCAATTCAATTCCTGCTTCAATTGTACTTTCAATAAAATAATCGTGTCTTGCTTTTCTGTTAGTAGCAAGAGCTGTTTCATTCTTCTTGCTCACTTATATCACCCAATAGTTCAAAATCTATTGTGCCCTTGATGTTGTCCGCTCCTGCAACACTTATGCGCACTTTATCACCTATCTTGTAAACTTTCTTTGAATCTCTGCCAACAGCTGTTATTTGATCTTCGTTGAATTCGTAATATTCATCCATGGAGGTATAGGACACCAGACCTTCAATGGTGTTTTTTAACTGCACAAACATCCCGAAACTCGTTATGGAAGATATTATTCCGTCAAATTCTTCTCCTATTTTACCCTGCATGTATTCAGCAAATTTAACATCTTCCACACGTCTTTCAGCCTCTTGTGAAATTCTTTCGCTCTTTGAAGTCTGTTTGGCAATTTCAGGCAAAATTCTCTCATAATAGCCGATTTTCTTGCCACTTAGTGTATTGTTTAGGGATTCCTTTATAATCCTGTGAATCGTAAGATCGGAGTATCTTCTTATGGGAGCGGTGAAATGTGTGTAGTACTTTGAAGACAACCCGAAGTGTATATCATTGATCTCTGAATATCTCGCCTTTTTCAAGCTCCTTAGAACAAGTGTGGATACAAATAGCTCTTCGTCTTTGCCCTTTACTTCTTCTACTAATTCTTGAACGTCCTTTGAGCTTAAATTCTGTGTTTTCAGTTTAAATCCAAGATGTCTTATTATTTTATTCAAGGTCTCTATTTTTTCTTCGTCGGGATTTTCGTGAATTCTGTATAAAAAGGGCAAATCCATCCAGAAAAATTGCTCTGCCACAGTTTCGTTGCAGATGAGCATAAATTCCTCTATGAGTTTGTTGCCCGATCTCCTCTCGGCTCTTTTGACATCCGTCGGTCTTCCCTCTTCGTCCACTTCGATGTAGCTTTCTGGAAAATCAAAGTCTATGGCTCCTCTGTCCATTCTGTTCTTTCTGAGTTTTTCAGACAATTCAAACATCAATAACAGATCTTTTTCCAATCCCTTTACACTGTCATCTACGATATTTTTTTCATATAGATCGGAAACGTGTTCATAGACCAATCTTTTGGAGGATCTTATTACAGTTTGTGCGATTTTATGTGATTTCACTCTTCCCTTTTGTGATATTTCCATCATTACAGACAGGCAAAGTCTGTCCACTCCCTCATTTAGGGAACAGATTTCGTTGGAAAGCTCTTCGGGCAACATGGGTATTACCTTATCCACCAAGTAGACTGAATTTCCTCTTATATAGGCATCTTCATCCATGGGATCATTGGGTTTTACATAATGGGATACATCGGCTATATGCACTCCCAACAGATAGTTGCCGTTTTCTAAAACCTCAATGGATACCGCATCGTCAAAATCCTTGGAATCGGCACCATCTATGGTAAATACGGTCTTATCTCTTAAATCAGTCCTGCCCTCCATCTCCTCAGGCGATACCTCTTGCGGCAACTCCTTGGCCTTACTGAGAGTTTCTTCGCTGAAATCCATGGGTATGTTCAATTGTGCGGCAATACTTAAAATATCCACACCCTTTTCCTGTTGATATCCCAATACTTTTATGATCTTGCCCTCGGGCTTTTTGCCCTTTTGAGGCCATTGTGTTATGGATACCACGACTTTTTGGCCGTTTTTTGCGCCCATGGAATCGTCCTTGGCAATGTAGATATCATAGGCTATCTTGGATTCGTCAGGAATTACAAATCCAAATTTCTTACTGGATTGATATAATCCCACGATCTTTTCATTTGCTCTTTTTACTACATCTACTACCTTGCCTTCAAGACTTTGACCCGATGTTTCTTCAGAAATCTTGACTATTACCTCATCTTGGTTTAAAGCTCCATTCATGCAATGCTCGGGAATAAACACATCTTCCCCCTCTTGGAGCAAAAATCCGAAGCCCTTGTCATTGCCTTGAATGATTCCTCTTCTGTATTTTTCCTCATCTATTACAAAGAATTTTGAATCTACCTCATATAGGTGTCCCTCATTTTTTAATGCTTTCAACACTTTGTAAAAATCAGATTTTTCCTTGTTTTTTATTTCAAAAAGTTTTGCAATGTTTTCTTTTTTCATGGGTGCTCGTCCCTTGAGCACCTCAATTATCCTTTCCTTTATCATTGTATCTTTACTCCGTAGGTGGTCTTTTTCAAAAGATCGGAGTCGTAGGATGTTATATTTTCCAAATTATTTTTGTATTTTTTGTGAGCTATTTCTATGAGATCTGTGATCAGCTGTGTGAATTTAAGTCCCTTTTCTTCAAATAGATAGAAGGATATTGAGCCCGGAAGGGTGTTTATTTCATTTACATAGACCTTTTCTCCATCTACGAGGAAGTCTATTCTGGCAACTCCTGCAGCATCTATGGCATTAAAGGACATAATGGCCAGATTTTCGATGTGTTTTTGCATATTTTCATCAAGTTCTGCGGGAAGTTTTTTCTTTTGACCCTTCATACCTACTTTGCCGCTCTTTGAGCCTTGAATATATTTATCTTCGTAGCTTAGGAGTTCTTTCCATCCTATGGGTTCTTCGCAGGCTGAAATTCTCAATTCATCTTCATATCCCAGCACAGCCACGTTTATCTCTCTGGGGTTGTCCACAGCCTTTTCTATTATTATCTTACTGTCGTAATTTGCCGCAACGTCAATGGCTCTTACGAGTTCTTCTCTGTTTCTCGCCTTGGATATACCTATGGAAGAGCCTAAGTTAGCAGGCTTTACGAAAAAATTATATCCCATTTCTTCAGCGGTGTTTAATATGTTTTCCGGATTTTTCTTCCATTGATTTCTATAAAAATAAAAGTAGTCTGTCATGGGTATATTGTGGGATTTAAATACTTCCTTCATGGTGACTTTATCCATGCCCACAGCGGCACTCATCACTCCGCATCCCGCATAGGGAATGTTCACCATTTCAAGCAGACCTTGAAAAGTTCCGTCTTCACCGTTAGTTCCGTGCAGTGCCGGAAATACCACGTCGATTTTTTCATAGACTTCCATTGAAGCCGATTTCGATCCGAAAAGACCTCCCTTTTTAGATTCTATGGTGTATAGATTCTTATCATTGGCAAAACCCTTAAAAAACACTTCCTTGGCATTGGAAAAATCCTTGCGCTTAAAAGTTCCTATGTTCTTTAGAGATTCTCCCGATAAAAATCTTCCTTCCTTGGTAACATATACAGGTATGGGATTATACTTGGACTTGTCCATGTTTTCCATTATTTGCATACCTGTTATGATGGATACTTCATGTTCAACACTTCTTCCACCGAATGCAACTGCTATATTTTCCATCTTCTCCCCCTAATCTTCACTGTAACTGTCCGGAAGATCATTTTCAAATAAAATTACATCTCCCGCCTTATTCATATTTGCAAGTAACTGTGTCGCTTCCTTTAAATTCTTCAACTGATATACATTGTCCATGTTGTAACCAGCATCTTCAAGACCCTTGTATATGGGCATGGTTCTCTTCACGCCCACTAACAGCACATGGTCGACGGACTTTGCAATCTCCGCTCCGACCTTGTAGTTTTCATCCTCTTCCATATCTCCCAGTTCCACCATTCCCGGTGTAACTATGAATTTTCTATAACCCTTAAACTCCTTCAGCACCTCTAAGGCCGCTCTGAATCCCACGGGATTTGAATTGAAGGAATCATCTATTACCAGTACTCCGGTGCCGGGATTTATTAAATTAAGTCTGTGATCCACAGCCTCAACCTTGCCTATCCCCTCTGCGATTTCTTCCAAAGTCATGCCCAAGGCATAGGCTGCCGATGCTGCAGCAAGCAAGTTTGAGATATTGTGCACTCCCAACAATATGCTGTGGCAATTGATTTCTCCAAGTCCTCTAATTCCCAAAATAAACTTAGAACCCTCCGTGCTGACCTCTATATCCTTAGCATATATGTCTAAACGGTCTATGTTCTCAATTCCGTAATTTATCTTTTTCAATTTAGTTTTATCGGAAAGTTCCCTAACATATTTGTTGTCGTAATTAAATATGGCAATTCCATCTTCGGGCAGTGCTTCTATCAATTCATACTTGGTCTTCATTATGTTTTCTATGGTCTTGTACATGTGCATATGTGTGGGACCTATGGCTGTGATTATGCCTATGTCAGGCTGAACGAGTTCTGCAACTTCCTCTATCTCACCCGGTTTATACGCTCCCAACTCCGCTATAAATACCTCTTTTTCAGGTCCTAATTCATTGTTGATGACCTTTGAAAGACCCATGGGCGTGTTGTAAGAGGAGGGAGTATTCTTCACTCTAAGAGCTTCTGACAAAACAGTATTGGATATGAACTTTACAGATGTCTTGCCGAAGGAGCCGGTAATTCCCAAAACCTTTAAATTGCTCTCTCTTTTCAGTTTCCTTATTTTTTCCTGTGCCTCTACATAAAATCCGTGATTTATCTCATCTTCTTTCGCCTTTGCCAAGTGATTGGAAATCATCAGCACCCTGTATTGGAAAAAATATATGACCAAGTACAATATTACCAATGTTACAAGCCCTATAATTTTAGGATTTACAATATTGTATACAATACTCGAAAGGACTATTGCACCGATTATGAACATCATATTTACGAAATCGTGTTTTTTCTTCAGTCTTTTTACTCTGTCAGTCCATACAAGGGGTGATTTTTCCTCAGTCTTTTCGTAATAGTTAAATCTATTTACCTTGGAGGAGTTTTCCTCGATCCACTTACTGTATTTATCATTTTTGTACTCTGAAAGCTGCAACATATTGAGAGGATACTCAACTCTGTTTGAATACATCAAAAAAGCCGCATATCCTAAAACAGCCGCATATATATAAAAAAACATATCTTACTCCTAACTTAAAAAAGATTTTAAAACCGCTTGAAATGTATAGTAATCATCAAGATAGCTGTAATGTCCTGCACCCTCTAAGACCACAAGACCGCTGTCTTGAATGTTTTGTTCAAATATCTTCGCCATGTAAAGTGGCGTATCTTCATCCTTTTCTCCCCACACCAAAAGAGTGGGCGCCTTTATATCTTTAAAATGAAGATCTGTATCTTCATTTACCACCTTGACAAAGGTCTTGCGCATGATTCCCTGCGCCTGTTTATAATCCTCGGACCCGAATTTTTTATAAAAGGATTCCAACCTTTTATTTTTATCCTTAGAAAAATTAAAGGTCAGGTACAGAAATTTCAAAAATTTAAAGGAATATACCTGCAAGTAGTAGTGCAATTCCCTCTTGGGTCTTACTCCCGATGCATCTATTAAAATCAGCTTTTTGACCTTCTCAGGATATTTTGCCGCAAAAATGCTAAGAGTCTTACCGCCAAAGGAATGTCCGATGAAGACAGCACTATCCAATCCCATTTTCTCTAAAAAAATTTTTAGATACTCGCAGTAATCATAGGTGGACAGCACATCTGCAGGGTCATCACTGTCGCCAAATCCCGGCGCATCATAGGCATATACCTGAAAATCATTCTTCAATATATTGACTATGGGAACTACCGTTTCAATACTGGCACCCCATCCGTGAAGAATGACCACAGGATCTCCCATTCCCTCTTTCACATAGGCTACTTTGGTATCTAAAATGTCAGTATATTCCTTTTTCATTTCTTTAAATCCTCTTCGTCGACGTATATTATCTTTTCGCCCTCGCTTTCAATATCCCTTTGAACATCGTCAAAACCGTCGTAATTGCTCTGCCCTTCCAGCTTGGTTTTTAAAGATTCTATTCTCGCTATGGAAATGTCTATTTGTCTTGTGTACTCACTTAAATCACAATCTTCCAATCTGTCTTCTTTCAAAAGATCGTAGACTTTTTTACCCAAATTCTCATATGTTTTTTGCAGTTTTCCCGTTTCCTTTGTAATTTCAAATCTAACTTGAGTTTGAAATTTAATTTCCTTGGTGTTGTCCTTTATAACACTTGTGATCTTGCTTAATTTATCTTTTATATCTCTTAAATCTCCTGCAATATCATCAAATTGGTTCATATATCCACCTCCACACTTAAATTATTATATCAAATCCGCTGTGATTTTTAAATGATTGAAGAATTATCTCAAGGGTAATATAGATAATAAATGAGGTGATTTAATGGATAATTTAAAACTTTACGTTTCGACAGTGTGCCCCTTCTGCAAAAAAGTGGAAAGATTTATCAAAAAAAATAACATAGAAGGAATAGAAATTACAAATATCGATTTTAACGCTGATGCAAGAAATCTCCTTGTGGAAAAGGGTGGCAAAAAGCAAGTGCCCGCTTTGGATTTAGGCGATAGAATAATGTATGAATCAGATGATATAATCGAATTTATTGGAAATAGGGAATAATGGAGAGTTTATGAAAAATTTAGATTTATTTTATTTTCCCGAATGTCCCTTTTGTCAAAAGGTTTTAATATTTATTGACAAAAACAAAATCGAAGGAATTGAACTAAGAAATATAAACAAAGATGCGGCAAGCGAAAAGGAATTAATAGAACTTGGCGGTAAAAGACAAGTTCCCGCTCTTAAAATCGACGGAGAAATAATGTACGAATCAGATGATATCATCAAGTATCTGAGTGAAAATAAATGAAAAACAAAGGAAGTCCTCCCATCTGCAAAGAATCAAGGAGGACTTTTTTATTTTGATGATAATTAAATTTTGTCTTTTATTAAGTCGATTATCTAAAATACTTCAACTTCTCTATTCTGTCAAAGGCTGTGTCTATGGTATCTGAATCCACCGTCACGGCAATTCTTATATAGCCTTCTCCCACATCTCCAAAGGCATTGCCCTGAATAACTAAAACTCTTGCTTCTTCTAAAAGCACCTTTGCCATTTCATCTGAAGTCAATCCCGTCGCCTTTATATTTGGAAACAGATAAAAAGTTCCCTTGGGTTCGGAAATTTTTACATTCTTAAGTCTTGTCAATCTTTCATAGGCGTGGAAGGTTCTCTTTTTAAATTCTTCCACAAGAGGCGGTTGAATGGTCTTTCTGTTTCTCAAGGCTGCGACACCTCCCCTTTGAGATATCGACGGTGCCGTGAATACATTGTTCTCGTTTATTTCTTTAATTACTTTTATGAAATTTTTCGGAGCTACGATGTATCCCAATCTCCAACCGGTCATAGAATAATCCTTTGAAAAGGAACGAATGGTTATAGTCCTGTCGAAAAAGGACTCCAAGGTTCCCAAGGGCACAAAGGGTTCCGCATAGCTGTAAATCGTGTATATATCATCAGCTATTATTAAAATATCGTGTTTTTCAGCTAATTTTCCGATTTGAGTTAAGTTTTCCACTGACAGACATGCTCCCGTGGGATTGTTGGGCGTGTTGATTATAATAGCCTTAGTCTTCTTCGTTATCGCTTTTTCAAGCCTGTCCACATCAATTTGGAATCCGTCTTCTTCACGAGTTTCAAGAAATACAGGTTTTCCTCCACATAATTCCACTTGGTGAGGATAGAGAGTGAAATAAGGACTGGGAATTATTATTTCATCTCCTTCGTTACAGATAGCTTCTAAAACCAGCCACATTCCATGACATGCCGATGTTGTTACCATAACTTGATCATGTTCTATGTAAAAATCGTACTCTTCCTTGTAAAACTTTACAATTTCCTCTATTAGTTCGGGATCACCATAGAAATCCGTGTAATGAGTGTGTCCTGCCAAAGCATCTTTGTACGCACTGTCTATTATTATCTTGGGCGTAGTCACATCAGGATCACCTAAAGAAAAATTGATCAAATCAGGGTACTTCCTCAAAAAACCCGATGAAGCCCCCATAGGTGTAGAAATTGGATTCTGATACTTGCTTGCAATGTGTTTTATATTCATCATAATAGATCCCCCTTAAATGAACTCTCCTTTTTATTTTTCTAATATACCATAATATCCAATATATTAAAAGAAGAGGGATTTTATCTAACTCTCCAGACTTCCTTCTCCCTTACGAAGGTAAACCATTGATTTTCGAAGATAAAGCTCCAAAATCCCTCGGCAAATAAAAAGGCGCCTCTAAAGACGCCCTCAAAAACTTCTTATTCTTTTTTATCTTCTTCTACATAGCTGATGGCATTAACGGGACAAGCATCTATGATTTCCTTAAGTTTGGCTTTATCCAACTCTTCATAATTTTTTACTTGTGCCTTGTTTCCATTCATCTCAAAAACTTCAGGATAATTTCTTGCGCAAAGACTGCAACCCATACAGGCATCTCGATCCAATTTAAGGCCTGATTGCTTTAAATCCTCATTGGGCAGATCTTCATCCTTTACTATCTTTCCTGCAATCCAGGAAAAGATAAGAATGGAAATAATTGTAAGTACCCACCTGATTGCCATAAATTTCGGACCTAAAAATTTCGCCTCATTAATGAGCATGGGAATTTTAATTACCGCCCAAGAACTTAAAATAATGACGATATTTCTGATAGATGCTCCCTTCCTGCGAAGCATTGAGCACATGGGAAAGGCCGCATAGATGGGTCCTGCAGAAATACTGCCTACGGCAAAGGAAAGAAAAATACCCTTCGCTCCGGACTCTTGACCTAAGTATGTCACTATCTTCTCCTTGGGAACCCATAGGTCCAAAAGTGCCGTCAACATAAAGATAACCGGCATAATCATGAACATTTCCTTGATAAAATAACCGCTAGTCTTTATGGAGCTCACTCCCATTTGAGGATTGACAATAAATAAACTTCCATAGACCAAGATTAGAACCACTTTAAATAGGTTGTTTTTTATTCGCTCAAAAATCGTCATATTATCACTCCCATCACAATGGCGATAATCAGGGCAAAAATAAAGCTAAGGCCATTACGCACTCCGGTGAACTTAGCCCCGAAAGTCTTTTTCTCCAAGGGTAGAGTGACGACACCTACCATGGTGAGAGTGGTCAAAAAAGCCACAGAAGGCATAATATCCACTCCTGCATCAAGAAGAGTTCCTACTAGGGGGAAGGCAACAAAGGCCGGCACCAAAGTCACGGTTCCCAAAAGAGCCCCTCCCACGGTGGCCAAAAAAATAGAGTGTGTTCTGATAAAGGTGGCGATATTTTCTGGGGGGATTAACGTCAAAATAAACCCTATGGCAAAGATAATGGAAAAAATATTCAATGCCATTCCCCTGCCCATGCCCAGAGCCATTTTAAGAGCCTTCTTGGTTTTTTGTCTATCCTTGGCCAAGGAAAACCCCATAAAGATAAGAGTTCCCAACCACATAGCCTTTGTAAAAATATCCATGTTTTCCTCCTAAAGCAACTTATTTACCCGGTGCCGGTGCTTTGATGACAATGAGTTCCAGAGTGTCATCCTCTTCATTGAGCACCTTCATCTTGGTTCCATTAGGCAGTTTTAAAATACTTCCTCCCTTATATTCATGCGCTTCCTGCTCATCAAGAGCAATGGACAGTTTTCCTCTAAGAACCGTCATATACACCGTCGAGTTGGTATAATGCTCCGGCAAACCTTGACCCTTTTCAAGAATCATGTGATTATAATGTATATTTTCATCAGCAATAATCCTCTCAATGGTATGACTATCTCCTTGTGTCATTTGGAAAAGTTTTTCTATCATAAATCTTCCTCCTTATTATTTAACAAATCTTATAAAATAATTATAGAAGACCTCTTCCCTCAAATATAGACACCTATGTTTCTTTTTGATAAAATATTTTCATAGGAGGGGATTTTATGATAAAAATACTTAGGAGCATTCCCTTATTTAATTCTGTAAAAGAAGAACAGCTGATTTCACTTATCACAAAAAATGAAATCTACTTAAAAAATTACAAAAACGGAGTCACCCTTTACAATCAGAAAGAATACTGTACCACCTTTGATGTAATACTCTCCGGCAACCTAGCTGCCTATTCTCTGTCTGAAAATGGATCCTCCATGAACCTTTTTGAATTTCTACAAGGACAAATTTTAGGTGCAAATCTGTTATTTAACCCCAAGGGCGTCTATCCCTTTAACATCTATTGCATGGCCGACGCCGAAGTCCTTCATGTGACTAAAAAAGCTGTGGAGATCCTGCTGCACGACTTCGATTTCACGCTGGACTTTATCGAAATGCTGTCCATAAATTCCAGTCGACTAAACCACAAAATCACCATGGTTACTCAAGGAACTCTCAGGGAAAATCTCTTGGAATACCTAAGACAAGAATCACTCTTGCAAAATTCCAATCCCCTTACTCTGCCCATAAGCAAAAAGCAATTAGCCGACTATCTTGGGGTTCAACGCCCCTCCCTCTTTCGAGAACTAAAAAAACTGAAGGAAGAAGGTTTGATTGAGGTGAATAATCGCGAAATTCATCTTCACTATCTTTAAAAACTATTTGAAAGCATAAAAAA
>JAUNLL010000142.1:0-357 GCA_030532275.1 Peptoniphilus sp.
GCTACATTCAATACGATTTCAGCTGCCGCAATATGCAATCAATCGCTTTCACAATAGATTACAAAAGTCCTCTTGGTAATCATAAGCAAAAGCATCATAATTGTAAATGATAAATCTAACAACGCAAATGACAAAATCGATATAATCAATATAGTTTTTATCGTTGTCAATAAAATTGAAATAACAGCAGCAAACAAAGACAGTACTGTCGATGTTACAATTGATACAAATGTCTCACTAACCACTCTTTTTTTCTTAGGGTTATCGTTCACACTTTCTTCAACTATTACAGCAGCAAATCCAAATAATATGGTAAACACCAGAGAGAAGACGGTTGTCAATGTTTCGGCTAATTCT
>JAUNLL010000142.1:390-1977 GCA_030532275.1 Peptoniphilus sp.
CAAAGGTAATTAAAGCTGATATAATAATTGGAAAAACAATAAAGCACATTAAATCCCAAATTGAGAATTTTTTTGTACGGTCATTTTTTAAAACTTGGATCTGCTTTATAAACAATCGTGTTAAACATACTTTTTTATTGAAAAATATCATCAATATAAACAGTACGGCTATGATCAAAATGATTATTTTATTCATCATTTACTACTCCAGATTCAATTATATCGTGGTAATATTTATTTGATAACATTGTTAATTCGGCGACAAAATTCTTGGATTTTGCATATGCACTATGTAATTCTTCGGTTATATCGTGAACGCCCACAATATTTTCAAAATCATTCCAAGAAACACTTCTTGTTCTTTTTCCAATTTTTAATTTCAACTCTGCATCGTTAAAATCTTCTGAAGTTCCTTGAAGTTCTTTAATTTGGGCAAATGCAATTTCTTTACTTACTTTGCCCAATTGCATATTTTTAATTATCTCTGCTATCGGTGAATTATCTATAACTTCAAGGTTCAATCCCATATCACGAATAACAGTCTTTTTCTTTTTTATATTATCAGCTGCATCGGTAGAGGAATCATTCCTTAAACATTGAAGTGTAATTTTAACTGGCGTAATATTTTTTTCTTTGTCAGACAGGGAAATTATTAAATTCATTTCTAATTTTATTCCCTTTGTTTTTAGAATATTATTTGCTGTTTCTAAAAACACGCTCTTACAACCAGAACTATTTTGTCTATGAAAAATAGCAATAATTTCACAATTATCTTCATATATAAACAGATGATAATTATATAAAGCCGTAGCATCTGCGCCAAAATCGTACTTTTTACCTGTGGAACGCTTAAACACAGTCATAGGTTGGCCTTGTTTTCCGGCAAGCGGTGAAATATACCAAAAGTTTATACCATTTGATTTGTTTGTTGATATTCTATCATTTGTCAACCCGATTGCTCTATCAGAATTTTTTCCGATTAGTACATCATTAGTATTTTCAGTATACATCGCCATAAAATCACTAAATGTGAATTCTGGGTCTTTTCCTGATTTAATATCTTCACGGCACTCGTCAATAATGGGATTGTTTCTCTGCATATAACTAAATTTACAACGATATGCAGTCAATGTTTTCGTTCTCGCCATATTCAACCATTCCTTCTAGTTACTTATTGTATGTAGACTTTTTGTGTTCAACTTGATTATACTATAAATTATGGAGGATTGCAACTATGGATATTATAAAAGTATTTGGTGACAACCTAAAAAAATATCGTACCGCTATGGGGATATCTCAAGAAGCATTCGCTGATAAATGCGGTATGCATCGCACCTATATAAGTGCCATTGAGTGTTACCGCCGTAGTATTTCACTTGAAAATATTCAGCGTATAGCAGATGCACTAGAGATAGAAACATATAAATTGTTTTTGGAAAATAATGATAATTAAAAAGCTGATTATAGAATCAAGAAATGAAACAATAACAATAGAATTTTTCATTTCAAACTTAGGAGGAAAAATGGAAAACTTACAGAATTTTATGCGTATTTATATGTATAAACTTGAAGAAGACTTAACTAAAC
>JAUNLL010000033.1 GCA_030532275.1 Peptoniphilus sp.
TATGCTTTTGCAGAAGGGTATGTTTATATACAGACTGTAAGAATCTTCTGCCTTTATCCTATCCAGTATGGACAATTCTCTTCCAACTATGTCATTTAGAAGTTCAGCTTTTTCATCTTTCACCAAGTACTTGCTCTTAAGTATCTCCTTTGAAGTTTCAGCATCATTTTCCTGCAGGAGTTTTCTGAAAAGTTTAGTGGGTCTCATGCCCGTCAGAATACCCCAATCATCATTTTCTATATAGTCTATGAGGTTTTCATGAATTGCTTTTTTTATTGTATTGACTAAAGTATCTTCATCTCTTTTAAAATTAAATTGCATATTAATTATATCAGATTTAATTTCAATGATGTTCTTTGTCAGTTCTATTTTCACATAAAGAGAGCTTTCCTTAAAAAGATTAGGAAAACTCATAGTTAGATATTCAAATATTTTATGAACTACAACATCGTTGTCACAATATACTTTTATCATTTTATTTAAAAACGTTATTTATAAAAGGGTTGCTCTCTCTTTCTATCTTGATAGTTGTTTCTGGTCCATGTCCCGGTAATACCAAGGTGTTTTCAGGAAGAGTCATCAAATAATTTAATGATTTCATTATTTGTCCATAATCTCCACCTTCAAAATCCGTTCTTCCTATGGAACCCTTAAACAATGTATCTCCGCTGAATAAAACGTCATCTAAAAGCAGACAAATTCCTCCGGTAGTGTGTCCCGGAGTGACGATTACTTTTAATTCTTTTTCTCCCAAGAATATGCTGTCCCCGTTTTTCACCAATACATCAGCACTTATTTCTTGTCCCATTTGTGCAGATCTTCTCATGAGCATGGGATTATCTATTTCACTTATATAGGATTTTACGCCGAAATGGTCGCAAAGCTCCTTTACCGCTCCGAAATGATCGGGGTGAGCGTGAGTGATTATTATTTTGTCAACGATAAGACCTTTGTCTTCTATGATCTTGATGATATCTTCAGGTTGATATCCGGGGTCTATTATGACGGCCCTATTGGATTCATCAAATACAATGTAACAATTAGTCTGATAATCTCCTAAAACAAGTCTTATTATATTAAAATTCATTTAAAACTCCTTTCTGCTATCCAGTAAAATGGTTACAGGTCCATCATTTACCAACCCTACCTTCATATCAGCTCCGTATTCCCCGACTTTGATTTTTATTCCTTCTTCCTTAGCCATTGAAATGTACTCTTCATACAGTTTAACGCCTTCATCAAAACCGGCCGCTCTGACATAACTGGGCCT
Organism: Peptoniphilus sp.; assembly: GCA_030532275.1. Classification (GTDB taxonomy): domain Bacteria; phylum Bacillota; class Clostridia; order Tissierellales; family Peptoniphilaceae; genus Peptoniphilus_E. The sequence continues at coordinate 1,271 of JAUNLL010000033.1, forward strand.
GTTTCCCTTCCTCGCATCACCGTAAAGTGTAAATTGAGAAACCAACAACAGCTCTAGATCATAATCAAGCAAACTTTTGTTCATGACTCCGTCTTCATCGTCAAAAATTCTAAGTTTCTTTATCTTGTTGTAGATATAATCCAGATCCTTTTGTTCATCTTCCTTTTCTATTCCAAGAAGCACCAGCAATCCCTTTTCTATGCTTGCGATTTCATTGCCCTTTACAGTTACATCGGCTTTTTTTACTCTTTGTACTACAGCTCTCATTATCTCCTATCCTTTAACTCTGTATGCATCTATTACATTGCTTATTTTCTTTATCTTTCCAAGTATTTTATCCAGGTCTTCTTTGTTCTTTATATCCACGACTATATCCAAGTACAAGTCTTTATCTTTGTTTACCCTCGCATTGAGAGAATGCATGTAGAGGTTCATATCGTTTATCTTGCTTGCCACATCGGAAATTACATTTTTCTTGTCAAAGGCTCTTACTTCAATCTCCGTACTGTAGCTTGCTCCCTCTTCCGTATCCCAATACACATCTACTATTTTGTCGGAGTTTACCAAGTTATTGATATTTGTGCAATCGGATCTATGGACAGAAACTCCTCTGCCTATGGTTATATATCCCACAACGTCATCTCCCGGTACAGGGTTACAACATTTGGCAAATCTAACCTTTACATTGTCAATATCCTTTAAGATGATGCCGTCTTGTGAAATTTTTCTCTGTTTGTATTGTACGGGATTGATAGTCGGCACATCGGTCTTATTCACCTTTTTATAGATATCTATAAGTTTAGAAAATACCTGATTTATGGTTATACTTCCAAATCCTACCCCTGCGTACAGATCGTCAATGGAAGATACACTTAACTTTCCTATAACATCTTCAAGCCACTCATCCTTTAAGATATCATTTGTTTTGTATCCTAACTTTTTAGCTTCACGTTCAAGGCTTGCTCTGCCTCTTTCAATATTTTTATCTCTGTCCTTGACCTTGAAATACTGTTGTATTTTCTTTTTGGCCTGATTGCTCTTTACGATTTTCAGCCAATCCCTTGAAGGGCCTGAATTTGAATTGGTGATGATCTCAATTATATCTCCACTTTTCAGCACATAATCCAGCGGCACTATCCTGCCGTTTATTTTCGCTCCGGTACAAGTATTTCCTATTGCGGAGTGGATTCTGTAAGCAAAGTCTATGGGTGTGGATCCTTCCGGCAAGTTTATTACATCACCGTTGGGAGTAAACACGAATACTTCGTCGGCAAAAAAGTCGATTTTTAAAGTTTCGATGAAGTCATTGGGATCATTCAAATCCTTTTGCCACTCTAAAAGTTGTCTTAGCCAAGTGAGGTTTTCGTCAAAGGATGTCGCCTTTGTCGAACCTAATTTGTACTTCCAGTGAGCGGCAATACCGTATTCAGCAGTTTGGTGCATCTTGTATGTTCTAATTTGAACTTCAAAGGTTTCGCCATTGTCATCTATTACAGTAGTGTGCAGCGATTGGTAATTATTGGGTTTGGGCATGGCAATATAATCCTTGAATCTGCCAGGAATAGGCTTCCAAAGAGTATGAACCACGCCTAGAGTGCCGTAGCAATCCTTTATATCTTCAACTAATACACGGACAGCAGACAAATCGTATATTTCATCAAAGGCTTTGCCCTTAATCTTCATCTTTTTATAAATCGAATAGAAATTTTTAGGTCTTCCGTGTATGTCAGACTTTATGTTTATGTTGTCAAGATTTTTCTTCAACGTGTTGATTATGCTGTTGATTAAGTCTTCTCTCTCATTTCTTCTCTTGTTTACCATATCCATCAATTGGTAATAATTTTCCGGATCCAAGTATCTCAGAGAAGAATCTTCCAATTCCCACTTAATTCTGCTCATACCCAGTCTATCGGCAATGGGTGCATATATTTCCAGTGTTTCCAGTGCCTTTTCTTTCTTCTTGGCATCTGTCATATATTCAAGAGTTCTCATGTTGTGAAGTCTATCAGCAAGTTTTACTATGATTACCCTTATGTCCTTTGCCATTGCAAGAACCATTTTACGAATATTTTCAGCTTGTTTTTCTTGTTTGGTCTTGTAACTTAATTTTTTAAGCTTGGTAACCCCGTCAACTAAATCGGCTATTTCTTCTCTGAACATAGTTTTTATGTCATCATAGGTTACATCCGTATCTTCAATGGTATCATGAAGAATCCCCGCTATTATCGTAGGAGTATCCATGTTCATATCGGCAAGTATCATAGCTACATTTATGGGATGAATAATATAGTCCTCTCCCGAATTTCTCTTTTGTCCCTTATGGTGTTCATTTGCGAGATTATATGCTTTTCTCAACATTTCTTCATCAAGTTCGGGATTGTATGATTTTATTTTTTTAATTAGTTCTTCTATCATAATTAACACCACTTATTCTATAATTAGCAATATTTAATTGGATAGTTCTATTGCCCTTGTATTCATTTATCACGGGCATGTACACAATATCCAAATTAAAATCTGCCTTTCCATAATCAATTAAATTATCCAGGCTCTTTTTTTCTAAAAACATGGATATATTATCATAAAACACTTCCACTTTTTCAAATAATATGGCAGGCAATCTTGCTGTGCCGTCATCTAAAAACATTTTTATCACGTTTTTTTCTTTGCCCAAAACTTTGAAATCTGCTATCCTTAAATTTTTAGTGGCAAAAACCGGTCTTGGATTTCCGTTGCCGAAGGGTTTGAGTTTATCTATGTCCATCAGCAAGTAATTATCTATTTCCGAAAGTTTTAAATTCAAATCTATATAAATTTTTTTTATTAAGTCCCTTCTTTTTATTTCTGAAAGGTTGTTGATATTTATGACGAATTCCTTGTAATTTTCTTCTTTTAAACTCAGTCCGCATGCCATGGCATGTCCTCCGAATCTATCGAGCAAGTACTTCAGTTCAGAAATTTTTTCGAACATATTGTACCCTTCAATGCTTCTTCCCGAGCCCTTTAAAAGACCCTTGGATTTTGTGAGAACTATGGTCGGATGATTGTATTTTTCTTTAATTCTGCCCGCGACAATACCCACTATGGATTCCTCTATTTTTTCATCCCTGAGGACAAAGACAGGAAATTTTTTCTCCATATTGTACTGATTTATCTTGTCGTCTATGGAATTAAAGCCCTCATCTGTCAACTTCTGTCGCTGCGAATTCAACTCTCTCAAACTCTTCGCTATCTCAAAGGCACGCTCATGATCCTCTTCAATTAGCAATTTCAACGCTAAATCAGCCGTTTTTAATCTTCCGCTGGAATTGATGGTAGGTCCGATGATAAATCCCACATGGTAAACCTGAATTTCCCTATCCATAATATCGCTTGCTTTCATAAGCGCTCTCAAGCCGATATTTGATGTTTTATTCAGCTTTTTAAGTCCATAGTGGACTATTATCCTATTTTCGTCAATAAGAGGCATAACGTCGCAAATAGTTGCTATGGCGCCAAATTCCAAGAACTCGTCGTATAATCTGTCTTCTTCTATGGAATTTATTTTAAAAAGATATTCAATTAATTTAAAAGCTACCACCGCTCCACAAATATCCACAAAGGGATACTTAGATGTGCTTCTTTTAGGATCTATGATATAGGGACAATTCGGCAGTACTTCCACTCCGTCGACAATTGGAGGCTCGTGATGATCCGTTATGACTACATCCATCCCTCTACGATTGGCATAATCAATTTCGTCAATAGCAGCTATTCCGTTGTCACAAGTTATTATTAAACCTATTCCGTCCTTCACAGCAGCATCAATCATAGCATTGTTTATTCCATATCCGTCCTCTACTCTGGAAGGTATTTTATAATCAACTATACCCCCCAATATGGACAGACCCTTGTATAGAATATAAGTGCTCATGACGCCGTCGACATCATAATCTCCTATTATTCTAATTTTTTCTTTTTTATTTATTTTATTTATTATGAGATTTGATGACTTTATGATATCGGGAAGAAAGAGCGGTGTATTCAGATTCTCTAAATTGGGATTTAAAAATTTCTCTATTTTTTCCTGTGTATTTATATTTCTATTGGATAAAATTCGATAAACATATTCGCTCAATCCCAATTCAGTATAGTTTATTTTATTTTCAGTATTTTGTTTAAGTATCCACTTCTCCATAATATCACCGCTCAAATAAAGTTAGAATTAAGTATATCACAAAATCTCATTAAATAGAATATTAACAGTTTCACTATATAACAGAAAAAATACATTTTTACTCATCTTCAAAATCAGAAGAAACTACTGCAATTTAAAATTCAACAATGCTCATCAAACACGTGGTAAGACAACTTTAATCTTGTCTTTATTTCAATTCAAAAAACAGACTAAATTTAGTCTGTTTTTACTTTGAATATGGGTTACTCATCTTCCATTTCATTGGCAACTATGGATATTGCACACTCTATTCTTTTTTTCTCCATTTCGCATCCAAGCTCAAAGGGCACATTTATATCCTTGTTTGAATAATAGGCATTTGCATGGCATCCACCACTGCAATAATATCTCGCCCAACACTCAGTGCACTTGTCCTTGGTGAATATATTCGTGCATTTAAAGTTATCTCTAAGTTCCGTATTTTTTATACCCTCATAAATATTTCCCAATTTAAAATCTGTTTCACCTACAAATTGATGACAGGGATATATCTCGCCTTCCGGTGTAATTGCCACATATTCCGAACCTGCACCGCAACCCACAGTTCTCTTTACTGCACAGGGTCCTTGTGTCAAGTCGATCATAAAGTGGAAAAATAGGAAATCTCCATCTTTTTTTCTGATTTCAATATAGTCCTTACTCAACTTTTCATATTCGTCCAGAATCTTAGAAAGATGTTCCTCCCTTATGGCATAGGGTTCCCTTTCATCTGTCACCACAGGCTCAATAGATGTCTTTTTAAATCCCTCTTCATAAAAGGTTTTTAAATCTTCCGAAAAGTCTAAATTTTCATTGGTAAATGTACCTCTGATGTAGTAGTCTTTTTTTCCTCTTTTTTCCACTAATTTTTTAAATTTGGGAACAATTACATCATAAGAGCCTTTTCCATTTAGGGTAGGTCTCATATGGTCATTTATCTCTCTTCTTCCGTCCAGGGATAAAACCACATTGTCCATATTTTCATTTATAAAATCTATTTTGTCATCATCTAAGAGCATCCCGTTGGTAGTTATGGTAAATCTGAAGTGCTTATTGTGTCGCTTTTCAACTTCTCTTCCGTACTTCACAAGTTTTTTTACCACTTCAAAATTCATCAAGGGTTCTCCACCGAAAAAATCCACTTCAAGATTTCTTCTGTTGCCGGAATTTTCAATTAAAAAATCCAAAGCTCTTTTACCCGTTTCTTCATCCATGAGCATTCTTTGCCCTTTGAAATTTCCTTGAGAAGCAAAGCAATACCTGCAACTTAAATTACAGTCATGGGCCACATGCAGACACATGGCCTTTATAATATTGTCGCTGTTGTAATTGGCCTTTAGGAGCCTTTCGTCCTGCGTAAACAGCATTTCCCTTTCTTTAAGCTCATTTATCTCGCTTATGGCTTCTCTTATGGTAGCTTCATCATATTTATTTTTATATTTATTTATGAGTTCATCTTCGGTGTGTCTTTCAAAATCATCCACCAAGTCATAAACTATTTCGTCGACAACATGTACCGATGCGCTGGGCACATCAAGGACAATATACTTGTCATTTAAATTAAATTTGTGAATATTCACAGACATCTCTCCCATTATTAAGCAATAAACCCCCTTCGCATGGTCGGGGACTTGTTATTTAACAATAAATAAAAGGCTGGTATCAACCAACCCTTTATTTATCAGTATTTTCACATTTTTGATTGCCTACGGTACAGCTGGTTTTGCAAGCTGATTGGCAGGATGTTTGGCATTCGCCGCATCCTCCTTTGGCAAAGGTATCTTTTAATCTTTTGCTGGTAAGTGTTTTGATAAGTTTCATATGTACCTCCACGTTATGATTTTAAATCTTCTTTATCTACAACTACAGAGTTAACTCCCCATTTCATGAGATCAACTCTAGATTTGTTTCCAGAAGTTTCTAAAACTAAATAATCTTCTTTTATTAAAACTATTGTACCTTTAATTCCGCCGATTGTGATGATTTCATCGCCGACTTTAAGGTTTTCTCTCATGTCTTTAATTTGCTTTTCTTTCTTTTTTTGAGGTCTTATAAACAAAAAATAGAAAGCGACCATCATCAATATAAAAGGTCCAAAAGCTCCTAAAAGTTGATTCGCATCTCCCATTAACATTCCCTCCAAATCTTCTTAATATTAATTATAACCGTATTTATTATAAAAGTCATCTTTAAATTCAATAAAGCAATCATTTTTAATAGCCTCTCTGATGCCTTGCATTAAATTTATCAAAAAATGCAAGTTGTGTATTGTGGCAAGTCTTAATGCCAGTATTTCATCAACATTGAACAGATGCCTTATATAAGCTCTTGTATAGTTTTTGCAAGTGTAGCAGTCACATTCAGGGTCAAGTTTTGTGAAATCCTCTTTATACTGAGCATTTTTTATCACGAGTTTTCCATGACTTGTCATCACAGTTCCATTCCTTGCAATTCTCGTAGGTAGGACACAATCCGCCATGTCAATTCCTCGTTCAACCGCTTCAAAGAGATAATCCGGTGTTCCCACTCCCATTAGATATCTGGGTTTATCAGCAGGAAGATAATCCACGGTGAAATCAAGAATTTCATTCATCAGTTCCAAGGGTTCGCCCACGCTAAGACCCCCTACTGCATATCCCGGGAAATCCAATTCCACAAGGGCTTCTGCTGAAATTTTTCTTAAATCTTTGTACATTCCGCCTTGAACAATGCCGAAAAGAGCTTGTCTGTCAGTATTCTTGTGGTGTTCTTTGCATCTTTTTGCCCATCTTGTGGTCCTGTTCATCGAATTCTCAATATATTCATAGGTCGACGGGTAGGGTGCGCATTCATCAAAGCACATCATGATATCTGAACCAAGAATATTTTGTATATCGATGGATATTTCAGGCGATAGAAACTGTTTTGACCCGTCTATATGCGATCTGAATTCCACTCCCTCTTCTGAAATCTTTCTTGAGTCAGCTAAACTGAAAACTTGAAATCCTCCGCTGTCTGTAAGTATAGGTCTGTCCCAATTCATAAACTTATGCAATCCGCCGGCTTTTTTGATGATATCCGTCCCCGGTTTTAAAAACAGATGGTATGTGTTGGATAAAATTATCTGCGCCTTTAAATCTTTCAGTTCTTCAGGAGTCATGGTTTTCACCGTTGCTCTTGTGCCCACAGGCATGAATATGGGAGTTTCTATCTCTCCGTGATCAGTTGTGATTTTGCCCAATCTTGCCTTACAATCCTTGGATTTTTTTATTAATTCAAATTTAAACATAACATCCCCTACTGTATAAACATAGCATCACCAAAGCTGAAAAATCTATATTTTTCTTCAATGGCTTCTTCGTATGCCTTAAATATTATATCCTTTGTCGCAAAGGCACTCACGAGCATGAGCAAAGTGGATTCCGGCAAATGAAAATTGGTAATGAGTCCGTCGACACACTTAAACTCATAGCCCGGATGAATAAATATGTCGGTCCATCCTGATTTTTCACTTATAAAGCCTTCATCGTCGGATATGGATTCCAGGGTTCTCACCGATGTGGTACCCACTGCTACTATCCTTCTTCCTTCGGATTTTGCTCTATTTATTATGTTTACAGTTTCTTTGCTCACTGTATAGTACTCGGAATGCATGTGGTGATTTTCAATATCTTCCACTTTGACCGGTCTAAAGGTTCCAAGCCCTATGTGCAAAGTCAGATATGCAATTTCTATCCCCATGGCTTTTATCTCATTGAGGAGCTCTTCAGTAAAATGAAGTCCTGCCGTAGGTGCTGCCGCCGAGCCCTGCTCCTTTGAATACACTGTCTGATATCGGTCTTTGTCCTCTAGTTTAGCTTTGATATATGGCGGCAAGGGCATTTCTCCCAATTCATCTAAAATTTCATTGAAAATTCCGTCATAATCAAATTTTATAAATCTGTTGCCCTCTTCGGAAACCGAAACTACCTTTGCCTTCAATTTATCAGAGATGATGATCTCGCTTCCCGTCTTCGTCTTTTTGCCCGGCTTGGTCAAACATTCCCATACATCGTCTTCTTTTTGTTTTAATAGAAGTATTTCTATTTTTTCTTCTTTATTCTGCCTATGCCCAAAAATTCTCGCAGGAATGACCTTTGTATCATTTAAAACTAAAACATCTCCCTTTTTCAGATAATCGACAATATCATAAAAATGTTTATGCTCAATTGAACCGTCCTTTCTGCCTAATATCAGAAGTCTTGATTCAGTTCTGTTGTCCAGTGGATATTGTGCGATTAAATCCTCCGGGAGATGGTAATTAAATTCTTCTGTTTTCATATATTCCTTTCATTTATTTTTTCAACGGTAATATTTGGAAAATAAAAGCTCAAAATTTCTTCATAAGTGAAGCCCTTCTTTGCCATCTCCATTGCTCCCATTTGGCTAAGTCCTACTCCATGACCATAGCCGCTGCCCTTTAGCACATAGGAGTCTTCCATAAATTGAATTTCAAAAAGAGTGCTTTTTACCTTTGTGTTTCCCAATAGAGCTCTGAATTTTGAGCCGGTTATGGTCTTTACTCCTTCTGTTCCCACAATTTCAATGCTTTTTGCTCTTCCTGAACTATCGTATTCTGAGATCTCTATGGACACCAAACTTCCCGATAAATATTCAGATTTTTTAAGCAAAGAATCCAATGAGCTCTTGGATGTTTTAAATTCCCACTCATATAAAGGTGAATGGGGATCTTCCTTGGCGGTCATGTAGGCAATAGGTTTACCGCCCCAGACTTCAGAAGCATCTGATATAAATCCGCCTGATGAAGCGCCATAAATTGTGTTTGCCACCTTTCCATCGTACATGGCAACTATGCCTGCTGTATCTGTTACAGCTTTAGTTGATTTTTCCTTTTCAGCACTTTGTCCGCCATACACTTGACAGGCAGTCGTATCATTTAAGTTATAGCCTTGTTTTATATATTTGTTTTTATTTGCCATTGCAAAGGATCTTGCAACTATTGCCTGTGATTTCAATGCTTCTTCATGAGAAGATGGCGATATCTCCTTGGGTACGACTCCCTTCAGGTAATCTTCCAGCTCAATGTAGTTGATGACGTCCACCTTGTCTTTGTTTTCTATAAAGGTGATGTAACCTCTGTAAGCGTTCTTCAACTTCAATATTTTATCACTGGCTAAAAACAGGTTTCCCTTTGAAGAAAAATCCGCTGAAAATTGTCTATCTCCATCCTTTAAGACAATCTTGCCCTCGGAATAGGATACTGTTAATTTTTTAGTATCTAAATCCAGAATTTTATTTAAATTTGAATCTACTATGTAGATGGACGATTCTGAAGTAACCGATACGCTTTCACCGTTATTCAAGGCTTTGCCTATTTTGACTTTGAAATAATTATCCTCTGCAAAACTTTCTCTTGGAAATATTACAGCTGCAAATAACAAAACCAGTAAAAATAATTTTTTCATAGAAAACTCTCCTGTTCATTATAGTCTATTCCAAAATGGTCATAAGCTGCCTTGCTTGCAACTCTACCCCTTGGCGTTCTATTTATAAATCCAATTTGCATCAAGTAGGGTTCATAGACATCTTCGATGGTTATTTTTTCCTCTCCCACCGATGCGGCTATGGCATCCACTCCCACAGGTCTTCCTGAAAAGTTGTTTATCATAGTCAGGAGTATCCTTCTGTCTAGGCTGTCCAAGCCGTATTCATCTATTCCCAGCAAATTGAGCCCCTTCGTTGCAACTTCTCCGGTTATTATGCCCTCTTCTTTAACTTCTGCAAAATCTCTAACTCTTTTTAAAATCCTATTTGCTATTCTGGGCGTTCCCCTGGATCTTTTGGCGATCTCCTTTGCACCGTCTTCTTCAATTTGAATCCCTAAAATATAAGACGATCTCTTTATTATCTCTTCAAGAGAGGCTTCATCATAGAGTTCTAAATTGAGCAACACGCCAAACCTGTCCCTCAAGGGAGAAGTCAACTGTCCCGCTCTGGTCGTTGCTCCTATGAGGGTAAATTTTTCAAGATCAAGCCTTATGGATCTGGCAGAGGGTCCCTTGCCTATTATTATATCCAAGGAATAATCTTCCATGGCTGGATACAGTATTTCCTCCACGGATTTGTGAATTCTGTGAATTTCATCGATGAACAGCACATCATTCTCATTTAAATTGGAGAGAATGCTTGCAAGATCTCCCGCCCTCTCAATTGCAGGACCGCTTGTGACCTTTATGTTCACTCCCATTTCATTGGCTATTATATAACTCAAGGTGGTCTTGCCCAATCCCGGCGGTCCACTTAAAAGAACATGATCGAGAGGTTCATTTCTTTTCTTGGCAGCCTCAATGAATATTTTCAATTTTTCAACAGCCTTGTACTGTCCGATGTATTCATCTAACCACCTGGGCCTTAAATTGTTTTCTATTCCGTTATCCGATGGGGTGAAGTTAGGCTCAACTATTCTATTATCTTCCAACTGCCTCTACCTCCCCAAATTTTTAAGTGCTTCTTTTATCATTTTTGAAATTTCCAAATTTTCGTCCACATTTGAAAGTGATTTTCTCGCTTCAAATTCATTGTATCCCAAAGATATGAGAGCTTCAATGGCCGGTTCCTTCAGTCCCTTAGCAGTAATATCTGCAACGCTCTCGTCCTTTTCTTCAAATTCAAAGTTTGATATCTTATCCTTCAGTTCAAGGATGATTCTCTGCGCCGTCTTTTTGCCCACACCGGGAGCTTTAGTCAAAACATCTATATCCGATTTTCTTATTGAACCCACTATTTCATTTAGATTCAAAGATGAAAGTATGCCCAATCCCACTTTCGGGCCAATGGAAGTGACAGTTGTCAACAAGTCGAACAACTCTCTGTATTCTTCATCTAAAAATCCATAAAGTGTAACTGAATCCTCTCTCACTATAAGTCTGGTATAGATTTTAATTTCTTCACCGGTCATCAATTCTCTTATTTGATTTTCCGACATATTTATGAGATAGCCTATATTGCCACACTCTAAAATAATATATTTTAAACTTACCTTAGAAACTGTGCCCTTTAAAAAATCTATCATTTCACTTCATCCTATATAAATCCTTGTTCTTCAAACACAGTCCATGGATGATTGCAACTGCCAAAGCATCTGCAGCATCATCAGGCTTGGGTATCTCCTGCAAGTTCAGTATTACTTTTACCATCTCTTGAACTTGATGTTTTTCAGCCCTTCCATATCCCACGACAGCTTGTTTTATCTGAAGCGGAGTATATTCATAAAGTTCCTCATTGTACATTTTTGAAGTCAATATGAGCACTCCCCTTGCATGAGCAACGCTCAGTGCCGTCTTTACATTCTTGTTGAAAAATAATTCTTCAAAGGCTATATCGTCGGGAGAATATTTATTTATCAATTCATCCAGATCTCTGTGTATTTTTAACAGTCTGTCGGGAAAATTCATCTTAGGCTCCGTTTTTATTATACCATAATCCAAAGCTCTGTATTTATTTCCCTTTATCTCTATAATCCCGTAACCTATGGTGGCAAGTCCGGGGTCAATCCCTAAAATTATCATAATCGTAAAAAAACTAAGAAAAATTTTTCTTAGTTTTTATTTATACCTCTTCATTACTTTATCATTTACACCGTTCCAAAAGGCATTTTCAAAAACCCTCATGGCATCTCTATATAAAAACTTTAAAATTTTCATATTAAGACCCAGAAGTTCCTTCTTAGTCAAGTATGAATTTACCTCTTTAAACTTTTCCTGATTTTCGTCGTCGTCCTTGAGATCAAGATTTAAAACTATCTGTTTATCTAGATAATCATTTAATTTAAATATCTTTCTCTTTAGAAACTTGATATTGAATTTAAACACAGCATCATAGATATAGGATCTGACTTTGTTGTCCTTTCTTAAATCATTGATTATGCTCTGTTTTAAATTTAAAATTTCATTGTTTTTTATCTCATAATTAAAAAGTTTTTTTCGTATGTACAGTTCTTCCAAGCTCATGTACTTGAAGGTCAGGATTTCCAATCTGTTAGCTGATTTCAAAGAATTTACTCCAGCTTTATATCCCTCTAAATATAAAAAAAATTCGAATCTGTTGATATCTGAATATATGAGATCGGATAAGTTGTAGGAAATCAATTCCTTGCCTTCCTTGTCCTTTAAAAATTTCAGAATATCTTTTTTAAGATGCTTCAAAGATATGTATGCAGGATTAATATTTTCAACCTTATCTTCTATTTCGTATATATTTAGCAGAATATTCAACGATTCTGTATCATTGTCATAAAGAAACCTTTCAACCAAAAATTTCCTTATATCATTAAAACAACATTCATTATTATTGTTTTTTTTACTTTTAGACATAGCTTCCATTAAATAATCCTCCATCAAGTAAATTATATTATACTATAAATATTTACAAATGTGAAAGACTAATTAATTTTTGTAATTTATTCTCTGCCCTTGTGATCATATTTTTCCGTTCGATAAAGGCATTTAAATTTTACGGTATCGAAGCCTTTCAGTTTACGGACACTGCATAATACACGCCGCTAATTACATACAAAACACCGTAGATGATCAGAGGATTTTGAAAGGTATCTATTGCCAAATAACTTGTTATTCCTCCCATTATAAAGACTAAAATGGATATTGAAAAAAATACGGTTTTTCCTAGGGCTTTTGTATCTCCCTTTAAAAAAGTGCCAAAGCTGAACCCTCCATCTGTCAGGTAGCCGGTTATATGACTTGTGCGAACGGTAATACCCTTGTACTTGATATGCATTCCATTTTGTAATCCTATAAAAAATGCCAAGAAATATACGGTTCCACTACCACAATTTAATATTTCAAGCATCATCAGCATTGACCCCATAAAGATTAGACTAATCACATAGGGAATTTTATCTTGCATATTTTTCTTGTGAAATAAAAATCCCGATATTGAAGAGCCCGCAAAAAAACATACTACAAGCATTGCTAATCTATGAACTGCAAAGTTTCCCTCGCAAAATTTAATAGCTATATTACTTGCATTTCCTGTATGATGACTGGTTGTAACTCCAAATTTTTTGATTGTATATACATTTATGGCTCCTGCCAAAAATGTGAGTATGAATATCCACAGAAGAATATTGATTTCATTATTTGTTTTTTGTTTTTTCATATTTACCTACTGAATAAAATTTTATTAAAGTTGCATAGATTATAATACATTGTGAGATATTATCAAAGGTCAATAGAAAGTAAATCCATAAGTGTAAATAATATTGCGATTTAATTTGAATTATTATTTACAATGTGTTAAAATACTTAAGCTAGTTTGAATTTATGAGGAGGTGCACTATGGCAAAAAGATGTGACGTTTGCGGAAAGCAAAAGATTTTTGGAAATACGATTTCTTTCTCACATAGGAGAGGCAACAGATCCTGGGCTCCGAACTTAAGAAGAGTAAGAGCCGTTGTCAATGGTCAAAGCAAAAGAATCAATGTATGCACAAGATGCTTGAGATCAGGTAAAGTTGAGAGAGCTATTTAAGTAGCTTATATAAATTTTTTAATATTTTGCAAAATATTAAAAAAGGTTGATGAATTTCAACCTTTTTTATATTGCTTTTGCTATTGACCAATTGTAAAATTTGTGTTACCATTTTAAAGTCTTTAGTTAAGAATTTAAAAAAGCCCAGATAGCTCAGTCGGTAGAGCAGAGGACTGAAAATCCTCGTGTCGCTGG
>JAUNLL010000143.1 GCA_030532275.1 Peptoniphilus sp.
TTGAAATAGATTTGATGGTTGAAAAAGAAAGCGACTTAGTAAATTTGGCTCAATACTATTCGAATACCAAACAAAGAAGTTCTATAGATGATTTAATTAAGGAAAATTTTTCTAAACTGAACAAACCTACAAAAAATCACTACCTTCTTGCTCAATTGCCAATTTCAACATACTGGACAACGAATTACGATAAGTTGATAGAAAAAGCTTTGGAAGGAAATGATAAAAACCCATTTGTAAAGACAAAAGATGAGCAACTTCGTGGCACAAATAGAAACTTTGATGCTATCGTATATAAAATGCATGGAGATGCTGACTCTCCAGAAGATGCAGTAATTACTAGGAGCGATTACGAAGAATTTGGATATAACAAAAGAAAATTATTCAGAGAGGTTCTTGAGGGTGATTTATTAACAAAGACCTTCCTTTTCCTTGGATTTAGTTTTTCTGATCCTAATTTTAATTATGTTATTGGTAGGCTTAGAGTGTTACTTGAAGAATCTAAAACTAGAAAGCACTACTGCATAATGAAAAGGGTATCTGATAAAGAAGATGACTTCAAATATAAGAAAGCAAAGCAAGAGTTGCAAATCGAAGATTTAAATCGTTATGGAGTATTTACCTATCTTGTGGATGAATATTCAGAAATTACTGATGTTCTTCAAACAATTGTGGATAGATACAGACGAAAGACAATATTTATATCGGGAAGTGCTGATTATTACGGCGATTTTTCAGATGAAGAAGGCAAACTCTTTCTTCATACTCTGTCAATGCGATTATCTGAAAAAGGCTATCATATCGTCAATGGGTACGGTAGAGGCGTTGGAGAATACTTGTTATCAGGTGTTGCGGAATATTGCCTGAAAAACGGCAAAAATATTTCAAATTATCTCACTGTTATGCCGTTTCCGCAAAGCAATATCTCGCATATTGATATTGAGAAGCTTTACTTAGAGAACAGAAAACAAATGATAGAAAAATGCGGAATTGCTATTTTTGTTTTTGGAAATAAAAACGGTGAAATTGCGAATGGGGTGATGGAAGAGTTTTCAATATCCAAAGATAAAAATTTAGTATGCTTACCTATAGAATATACTGGGGGTGCTGCCAAAGAAATCTTTGAAAGCTTATCTTCAAATAATAATTCAGAAGCAGTGAATATAGCCAATGAAAGGCTTGAGGGTGATATATCTTCAACTGTGGAAAATATTATAGAAGCAGTCAATTTATTGAACAAGGAGGATAATTAAGTGGCAAGAAGAGTATTTTTTAGTTTTCACTACGATAACGATGTTTGGAGAGCAAATACCGTTAGAAATAGCTGGGTAACTCAGGGAAAGGAAGCGGCAGGATTTATAGATAAAGCTGAGTTTGAAAAAATTAGACGAACAGGCGATAAGGCAGTTGAGAACTGGATAAATGAACAACTTATAGATACAAGTGTTACGGTTGTGCTCATCGGTAGCGAAACTTTGGATAGACCTTTTGTTCAGTATGAAATAGAGGCAAGCCGAAGAAGAGGCAACGCTATTATTGGAGTTACAATAGGTGGTATCAAGGATCAAAATCAAAATACGAGCCAGTCCCAAAGTAAATACACACAGATAAAGGGTGTTTGGTTTAATGAGATTATTGATGGATTTTATGATTATGTATCTGAAAAGGGTTATTTAAATATGGGCACAT
Organism: Peptoniphilus sp.; assembly: GCA_030532275.1. Taxonomy (GTDB): domain Bacteria; phylum Bacillota; class Clostridia; order Tissierellales; family Peptoniphilaceae; genus Peptoniphilus_E. The sequence continues at coordinate 1,690 of JAUNLL010000143.1, forward strand.
GGATTGAAACGGCTGCAAGAAAAAAAGGAAAATAGGAGTAACACAATTTTTAGAGATAATGTGATAAAGAAATGAAGAAACCTTATCTCTCCATCTCTTTTCCCATACACTTTTCATAAATTTTCCTGATTTGATACAGCTCAGTCATCTCGGATTTTGATGAAGAATACTCTTGCACAAGGGTATTCTTTTTGTAATTAGAAAACCCCCAGTTAGACTGGGGGTTCAGTATAACTTTAGCGATGAGAAACTAACAAAAATACCTCCATGA
>JAUNLL010000034.1 GCA_030532275.1 Peptoniphilus sp.
TCATCCAAGCGAGAGACATCAGCTTCACTCATGGATTTTGAACCCCATTCCAGACCGTTCTGTTCCAAAATGTTGTAATAATTATTCAGCTCAAAATCCTTGTTCTCATCGACAAAGGCATAAACATCATCAATAAAATGGTGAACTATTTCAGAGTAGTTTACAAAAGGCATTTGTTTGGGATGCTCCGGTGTTCCATCGTTTTCACGGTCGATAAACCAGGTTCCGATTATATCATCTTCCAAAAGGGGAAGATATTCGATTAACTTTCCAAATTTATTCATCGTCATTCTCCTCATCTTCATCAGTATATATTTGATAATTATCTATATCTGGTAGGTTTTTTAGTCAAAGGGACAATGAGCATAGAAATAATTTGTCCCAATGATTGGATGTATATTGAAAAAGAAAATAATATTTCCACTATACCAAACAACCAAAACATCCAAAAAATTTTCCATATTTATAAGTCGTATATAAATATGGGCAACCCTAATAAACCCAGCCATTTAAGATATGAAGTTACTTTTATAAATATTCTCATAAATTACTCCTTTTCCTTGACATCAATACTGTTCACTCAACGTGGCTTGAGTGAACAGTATTGATTATATTTGAGATTTCTCAAAAGCTTAGTATGTGGGAATAAGTCTACTAAATAACTTAATTATAAAACACCCCAGATATATTTATAGTTTCTATGCATACAAATTTTATTTCTGCTAGACCTTGAATTAATAGAACTTTCCGTTACAATATGGATAAGTAGCAAGTCCTTTCCATACGTGGTGGGACTTTTTTTATGAGGTTTTATACGAGCAAACTACTTAAATTTTATGAAGAACAAATTGAAAACAAAAGTTTTGTAAGTGATTCATTCAGCATCATCCGATTTTGATTGGTTATATATATTTGTGAGAAAAAATATCTCCTTATAAATATTATAGAAATGCAATTTATTCATCAACACTATATAAATCAGATGCAAATAGAATGTCTGACTTTAAATTTTTCTTGATAAATTGGACTAATTGATGCTCTAATTCCACATTATATTGTTGTAGAAATTCATGACCAAAGGCTTTAATTTTTAAATGGATTTTATTATCCTTTTTTGTTAATATTATCTCCGCTATTTGATCATAAGGTACTGATAAAATCACTATAGACTTTGCCATAAAGGAATTAAAATATCTTTCATTAATACCTATAGCAGAAAAATAAGATATAAAATATATACACGCGCTAAGAACAGTGATAAACCCTATAGTTGATTTATCTTTTAAAGACCAAATAATTAGTCCGATTATTAGAAATATAATCGATACGATAATTGTCGATTTAGGAAGAAGAGCTTTAAATGTGTTTTGTTTCCTTTTAATAAAATTATAGACAGTCACGCTCAAAAAAAATATATTAATTAATATAAACATAAATATACTAATCCTCCTCACAAATAAATTCATTTGTATAAAAAACAGTTCTGAAAATAAGAAAGAATTTTACCTATCTTTTCATACTAATTTATTTTGGATTAAATAATTATTAAAAACATTTTTTCTTACTTCCCAACCATTGATACTACTGTCTCAGCCGACAAGTTCTGCCAATCGAGGACCTTCTGGGCCCTCTCCCCAGACCTCCCCCCCATGAGACCTACATCTATTCACAAGTTCCTTGAAAGGAGTGTTAGGGCTTCAGTATGAGCACTGTGACAAAACATATCGACGGCATAGGCTTTTTCTATTTTATATGCTGAACTCAACAGTTTTAAATCTCGCGCTTGGGTTGAGGGGTTACAGGAGATATAGGATATTTTTTCTGCTTTCAATTCCTTTAATGTTTCTATCAGCGAGGTGTCCAGACCTGCTCGTGGGGGATCCAATATTATTTTATTGGGAATGAATTTTTCCTCTTTGATGAGTTTTTCTATTACTTCTTCGGATTTTCCCGCTGCGAAGTAGGTGTTGGTGATTTTAAGTGCTGCTGCGTTTTCTCTTGCGTTTTCGATGGCTTCTTCTGAAATTTCCACTCCGTAGACTTCCCTTGCCTTGGGAGCGGCATTTAGGGCTATGGTGCCCACTCCGCAATAGAGATCCAATATTCGATCTTCCTCGCCTATGTCCAAGGAGTCCAGTGCGAGTTTGTACAGTTTTTCGGCCTGTGTCCTGTTGACTTGAAAGAAGGAGGAGGGAGAGAGTTTGAATTCGAAGTCCAAGAGCTTGTCCACAAGGTGATCTTCACCGTAGATTTTGTTGAATTTTTTTCCAAATCTCAATTTTCCGTTGTTTATGTTTTCAAAGAGGGAATGGAGATTTAATTCCAGCAGTTCTTTCAACAGGTTGTTTGTGTACTTGGCTCTGTCCTTGGTCACCAAGACTACGCTGAGCTGATTTTTATAATTTTGTCTTAAGATCACTTCGTCGCAGGAGGGCAGTCCCTTCCACGAGGACAGAATACCCAGGGCTTTGTTTATTTCATCTTCCGCTATGGGGCAGTGCTTGATCGGCACCAAGTCCCTTGAGTTTTTAGCGAAATATCCCAATTTACCCTCCTTTATCTTCAGCTGGATGTTGTTTCTGTAATGGTAGGGCTTTTCCATTCCGTAGATTTCTTCAACTTGTAGGTCAAGTCCTCCGATTCTCTTGTAGTCCTGATTTACCTTGCTTGCTTTCCACTTCAACTGCTCAGAGTATTTGTAATTTAAAAAGTCGCAGCCGCCGCATTTTCCGAAGTAGGGACACTTAGGTGTTATTCTGTGCCTTGATTTGTTCAAAACTCTTTGCGTCTGTGCGAGGGTGAATTTTTTCTTTTGATAGGTCAGTTCGGCTTCCACGGTATCGCCTATTACGCCTCCTTCGACAAAGTAAATTCTCTCGTCTTTTTTGGCGACACCTCTGCCTTTGTAATCGAAGTCTTTTATTTGCAGTTTCATTTTTTCTTCAACACTATCTTTTCAGGATACAACTCCACAAGTTCTTCTTTGTAAAGTGCGCCCTCGGCTCTTTTGAAGGCTTTTTTTGAAAGTCCCGTCAGTTTTTTTATTTCTTCGGGGTCGGATTTGTCGCCTAAGGGCAATGTGTTGTTGTGTTTTTTCAACAATTCAAGGAGCATTTCAGCATCGGTGTGCATCTGTTTGTAGGATTTTTGTCTTATGGTGAGGGTGATCATGCCATTTTTTAAAATTCGTTGAACGCGTGCTTCCACCTTGTCGCCCACCTTGTAAATGCCCTTGAGTTCTTCCTTTAAAATCAATCCGTCATAGCTGTCGTCTATGGCGACCTTTGCGCCCCTTTCGTCAATTTCGTAAATGGTTCCTGAAACTGTATCGTTGACTTCAAAGGAGTCGTTGAGTTTGAGTTTGTCCTTGATGTCCATGCTCACGCAAAGTCTGTCGGATCTGTCTATATAGAGGTGCATGAGGTAGTATTCGCCCACATTTATTCTGCCCGTTCTCTTCTGAAAGGGCAGAAATATATCCTTGTCCAATCCTATATCCACAAAGTAACCGTACTTGGTCTTGTCCACCACTTTCAAATTTTTCACTTCTCCCACTTCGATAAGGGGAGCTTTAGTTGTGGCAACTCTTTCACCCTTGGGATTGTCATAGACAAATACGCTCACATCTTCCTCTAATTTTAAATTTTCTTTTTTGTCTGCTAATTTTATCTCTTCTTTTCCGTCGGTGAGAATTATCTTGCCCTTTGCGATACTTGCCACCTTCAAGTTATTTCTTCCTAATTTCATTTAATCGCTCCTCTATTCTATGGACTTCTTCGCCCGATCTTCTCAGTATGTTATCTCTTAAAACGGGATAGATTGGCAGATTTTCAATTGCTTTGAAGGAATCTTCGCTAAATTCTTCGTGTATTGCCAAATCCACTATTATCTTCAAGGCTCCTCTGACATTTATCAGGGGATAGAAGTTGCTCAACATGATCCCGAACTTGACGCATTCGTGACTATGGGTATCCCTCATGAGTAAAATCGAAAGTCCCACTAATTTTTGGTCGTTGAGAATTTCGATATTGTACATATAATTTAAAAATTTGTTCATTATGTCATGGGCTCTGTGCTTTGTAAAATAGGTGTCAAATTCTTCAATGGATTTTTTATCCCTGTCGTAAAAATCTTCAAAGGCCTTTATTAAATCCTCTATATTCTCATCGGCATTTTCAACTCTATGAAAGGACAACTCACCCAGGGAATTGTTTTCTTCGCTCTCTAAAATAATTTCATATACAGTCGGTTTTTTCTTTTTTTTAAACATTTCAACTTCCTCTGCTCTTGGCTGTGTTACTGCTTCTCAACCTTGATACTAACATACTTTACATAATTATACACCTTTATTTTATTACCTATATATGATAAATTAAATTCACGAGGTGCATATGAAAATAAACATTTTTGCGACAGCTGACATACACGGCAGAATAATTCCCTACGACTACGGAAGTAACTGCCCCACTGACAACTCCATAGCTAATTTATACAGCGCCTACAATGCTCTCAAGGATGAAAATTCCATTTTGGTGGACAACGGTGACATGATAAAGGGAAATTTCATCGAAAAGTTCGTATACTATGACAGACATCCTGCGGTGGAAGTCATGAACTACATGGGCTATGATCTGTGGAATTTGGGTAATCACGAATTTAATTACGGATTGGACAACATATACAGGCTGATGAATGATTTCAAGGGCACCACATTGCTTGCCAACTCCAACGGAAATTTCACGCCCTATGAGATAATTGAAAGAGAGGGGATCAAAATCGCCTTCATCGGCATTGAAACCCTCCTTGTAAATGAATTTGAAGCACAACAGCTGGGCGATTTCAAAATCACCGATCCCGTGGAAGTTTTAGATGCCATAATAGATGAAATTCACGATGAAGTTCACGGGATAATAGGACTGTTTCACTTGGGATTGGGCGACGAAAACGGTGTTGCCCATGCCGGCATACTTTCCATTATAGATTCCATGAAAAACAAAAAGCATTTAGATGCCATCATATCGGGACACACCCACGACGGTTTTGAAAGCTACTACCATTCAGGCATATTGATAACACAACCGCCGGCTTACGGCAGAGGGATGATAAAGTTGGAACTTAATTTTGAGGAGGGAAAATTAAAGGCTCTCCATTCAAAACTCATAGAGGCTCACAACTATGAACCCGATAAAGACATCGTGGATATCTACGAACCCTACCACAGAAAAATCCTTGAATTTACAAATAAAATTTTAGGTTTTGCCGATGATGTCGAGGGCGAGTACAACTACGATATGGAAGACGGGCCCTTGGCTCATCTGCTCACCGATATAATGCTCTTTTACTACCCGGCTGATGTGGTTGCCTTTCAGATAGATTCTCCCGACACCCACATGAAGAACGGATTTTTAAGGAGATCCGATATAGCCAGATTTTACACCTACTCGGGAGGAGAGGTAAGCCTTTACGAAATCACCGGAGCGGACTTGAAGGAATACATGAACTGGAGCGGCAGGTACTACATATACGAAGAGGGTCAACTGAAGAAAAATCCCAAAAGGCAAAATTTCAAGTACAAGACCTTCGATATATTCGGCAATATCAAGTACACACTGGACTACACCAAGGAGGACAGAATCACCCGTCTGAAGAGGTTGGATGGCAGCGATATTTTAGATGAGGACAAACTCATAATAGGGATGAACGAATACAGAATGAACTACCTGATGTCCGACATGGGACCTCTCAAAAACAAAAACTTCAAGCAAATAGCATCTTCGCAATACATTCAAAAGGGATTTGAAAATCATGGCACCATCAGAAAATTAGCCGAGATATTCCTTGAAAGCCTGCCTGAAAACAAATTCACCTATGACGGACAGATCAACTTCGAAATAAAATATTAGGACCCTCGAGGTCCTTTTTTTGTCTTGTGAAAATCAAGATAAGAGGGGACTTTTACAGTCTGTAAAAAAATCCCTTTATAAGGAAGAGAAAATTTTCAAAAAACAATTAAAAATTTATTGTTAAAATTTTATCTAATATGACAATATTTAATAGCCTTATATTAAAATTAGTGATAGAATAAATTCAGAGTGTTTATAAGATAAAGTATTAAGAGGTGTGTTATGGATACAAAAAATCTTACTTTTAGTGTGGGCGGTGTTCACATGGATGAACATAAGGAGCTTACAGAAAAGCTCCCCATTGAAGTAATGCCCGAACCTAAAATAGCCTACATACCCTTGAGCCAACACATCGGTGCACCTGCAACGGCTTTGGTATCAAAGGGAGATAGGGTTAAAGTCGGTCAGATGATTGGAAATTCAGAAGCTTTTATATCCTGTTCAGTTCATTCCTCAATTTCCGGCACAGTCAAGTCCATAGAGAAGATGTATACTGCAGATGGAAGATACTGTGACTGTGTAGTGATTGAAAATGATTTCACGGGAGAAAAGGCCGAGGCTGAGCCTATGCTGAATTACGAGGATCTGACCATTGATGATTTAATTCCCTTTATAAAGAACAAGGGAATCGTGGGTATGGGAGGAGCGGGGTTCCCCCTTCATGCTAAACTCAAAAGTGAAGACCCCGTACTGGATGAATGTATAATAAACGGAGCGGAATGCGAGCCTTACTTGACTTGCGACCACAGAATAATGTTGGAGAGAACGGACGATATTCTTGAAGGACTGAATATTTTCTCCAAATTTTACAACAAGAACATTTCCTACATGGCCATCGAAGAAAACAAACCCGATGCCATAGAGGTCATGGAAAAGAGAATATCACAGACGGACAGATGGAAGCATCTCAAAGTGGTAAGCTGTCAAACCAAGTATCCCCAAGGCGATTCAAAGAGATTGTCCGAAGCGGTGGTAAAGAGAATAGTTCCACAAAACAAAGTTACAAACCATGTGGGAGTATTCTTGACAAATGTCGGTACAACTCTTGCCTTTTATGAAGCTATGATAGAAGGAAAGCCTTCCTATGAAAGAGTAATAACCGTGAGCGGTTCGGGAATAGAAAATCCCAAGAACATACTTGTAAAAATAGGTACTCCCGTGGGCGATATATTGGAATTCTGCGGTGGAGTAAAGGAAGATTACATAGACATAGTATGTGGAGGACCCATGACGGGAAAATCCGTATTCGATTTGAGATCCCCCGTTACCAAGACGACTTCCGGACTTTTGGCACTGGGTGCATCTGAAATAAATTCAGGCGAAGAAAGCCCCTGCATCAGATGTTCAAAATGTGTTGACCACTGTCCTGCAAACATAAGACCGACGGAAATCAACGCTGCAATATTAAAGGGCGATGTAGACCAATGCTCAGCTCTACATGCAGATCAATGCATGGAATGTGGTATTTGTTCCTTTGTATGCCCCTCAAAGAGAAATCTTTCTCCCTCGATGAAGCTTGCGAAGAGAGAAATAAGAATGAATATGATGAGATCGAAGTAAGGAGTAGAATATGGAAAAAAACATTAATAACGAACAGAGAATTAAGGGTTTAAGAGATGATTTTTTTGTATCGCTAGCTCCACATATCAGATCCAACGATTCTGTAAACAAGATAATGATGGACGTAATAATCGCCATGTTTCCAATTTTGGCAGGTTCCATCTACTTCTTCGGATTAAATGCTGTCAAACTTGTGATCGTATGCGTGGGATTTTGTGTAGCATCGGAATATCTATTCCAAAAAGCTCTTAAAAAAGATGTAAGAATTAACGATTTATCTGCTGTGGTCACAGGAATGCTCATAGCATTTAACCTGCCTGCAACTATGCCTTGGTGGATGGCTGCCTTCGGTTCCGTCTTTGCCATGGTAGTAGTGAAGGGCTGTTTCGGAGGAATAGGTTCCAACTTTATGAACCCCGCTCTCGGAGCGAGAATAGTACTTATGTCCTCTTGGGCTAAGGAAATGACCACCTATTCAGACCCTGTGGGTTTTGGAAGTGCAGTTGACGCAATCAGCTCAGCAACTCCGCTGCAAATGATAGCTGCGGAAGATTATGCTAGTTTGCCTGACTTGGCAAATATGGCAATAGGAAGAATTCCCGGAGTTATCGGAGAAACATCGGCAATTTTAATATTAATAGGCGCAATCTACTTAGTTGTAAGAAAAGTAATAAGATTTGATGTGCCAGTGATTTATGTTTTAACTACCGGAATAATACTGTTTGTCTTGGGAATCCCGGCTAATATCATTCCCTACGAACTACTGGGTGGAGGACTTCTACTGGGAGCTGTATTCATGGCAACAGACTATTCTTCAGCACCCATAACCAGAAAGGGCAAGATAATATTTGCAATCGGATGTGGAATTATCACGGCTGTCATCAGAGCAAAGGGCTCTCTTCCTGAAGGAGTATCCTATGCCATCTGCCTCATGAACGTCGTGACTCCGCTAATAGATAGATTAACCATAGGTGAAGCATACGGGGAGGCGAGCAAATGAAAGAACCTATAAAATTTGGAATTGTACTTTTCCTTTTCTGCGCTATTTCTGCCGGACTTTTAGCCGTTGTAAACGGGTTCACAGCTCCGATCATCGAAGCTGCCGAACTTGAAGCGACCATGGAGTCCTATGCAATTATCTTCGGAGATGCTGCAGATGATTTTGAAAGATATGACGAAGCTGAAATCGCTAAGATAAGAGAAACATATCCCGATATTCAAGATATTTTCACTGCGAAAAAATCAGGTGAAGTGGTGGGATACGGAATGACCGTTTCAACAAACGGATTCGGAGGTGCCATGACCAACGCCATCGGCATAAGAACCACAGATGACAAAATAGCAGGTTTCAGAAATATAGTACATCAAGAAACTAAAAACTTCGGAAGTTTAATAGAAGAAGAACCTTACTACACATCCTACAATGAAAAGTCCGCCCTGGGCGAGCTTACCATTTCAAAGGAACCGCAAGCTGAAAACGAAGTTCTATGGCTAAGCGGTGCCACCGTCACATCTAAGTCAGTAGTGGGCGGAAGCAACGTAGTTCTTCAAGCCTATGCCGAATTTTTAAGGGAAAGCAAGTAGGGGTGAGAATATGAATACAAAAAAAGTCTTTATAAACGCAATAACAAAAAACAACCCTGTATTTATGCAACTCATAGGACTGTGTTCCGTACTGGCCATCACCAATGCTCTATCCAACTCAATAGCCATGGGGATTGCAGTAACCTTTGTATTGATAATGAGTAACGGAGTAGTTTCACTACTTAGAAAGGTCATACCCGACAAGATAAGAATTCCTTGCTTCATAGTCGTAATCGCAACCTTTGTAACCTTAGTTCAAATGATCCTTCAAGCCTATGCTAAACCCATATACAACTCACTGGGAATATTCCTTCCCTTGATCGTAGTAAACTGTTGTATACTTGGTGAAGCTGAAGGTTTTGCCTATAAAAACAGTCTGTTGCCCTCCATCGTAGACGGATTGGGAACAGGTTTCGGATACATGCTTGCAGTTGTATCCATGGGTATTATAAGAGAATTTTTCGGATACGGAACATTGCTAGACGTGCAAATTCTTCCCGAATCCTATCCGGGAATAGGTATCATGGGTGCGCCGGCAGGTGCCTTTATACTGCTGGGCTTTCTAATAGCCGCATTCAGAAAAATTTTAAATAGAAAGGGTGAATAATATGTTAGAAAGTATATTTGCAATATTAATTTCAACGATTTTGGTCAATAACTATGTATTCGCTCAATTCTTGGGAATTTGTCCCTTCCTTGGAGTTTCTTCCAAAGTAGAGACTGCAACGGGAATGGGAATCGCAGTAACTTTTGTAGTTGTTCTGTCCTCAGCGATAACATGGGCTATACAAAGATTCATATTAGATACCTTGGGATTGCAATACTTGCAAACCATAGTATTCATACTTGTAATAGCATCTCTTGTTCAATTCGTAGAAATAGTTATAAAGAAAACCTCACCCAGTTTGTACACAGCCATGGGCGTTTACTTGCCGCTGATCACCACCAACTGTGTGGTACTGGGAGTTACGGTTCTTAACGTACAAAACGGATACGACCTGATAGAAACAATATTCAGCGGATTGGGAGCATCTGTGGGATTTGCACTGGCTTTGATATTGATGTCTTCCTTGAGAGAAAGATTGGACTTTGCAGATGTGCCTGAGGATTTAAAGGGAGTACCCATTGCCCTCATAAGTGCAGGGCTTATGGCCTTAGCTTTCTCAGGGTTCCAAGGTTTAGTATAGGAGGCATAGTATGGACATTAATCAAATTATTTATCCTGCTTTAATACTTGCGGTCATAGGAGCGGCTTTCGGAGTTTTGTTATCCATTGCATCGAGAGTATTTGCAGTTGAAGTTGATGAAAGAGTTGTAAAGGTAAGACAAGCCCTTCCCGGAGCTAACTGCGGAGCCTGCGGATACCCCGGATGTGACGGACTTGCTCAAGCCATATCCGACGGCAAGGCGCCCGTGGAAGCCTGCGTCATCGGCGGAAGTGAAGTTGCAAAGGAAATAGCCACACTTCTCGGCACAGATGCACTGGATGTTGAGAGAATCGTTGCCAACGTTCAATGTCAAGGTTCCTGCGACAAGGCAAAGGACAAGTACCATTACGAAGGATTGCAAGATTGCAGATTGATTTCCGATTTTCAAAAGGGTTCAAAATCTTGTACATACGGTTGCGTGGGCGGCGGAACTTGTGTCAGCGTATGTGAATACGATGCTATACACGTTATCAACGGAGTTGCAGTTGTGGACAAGGAAAAATGTGTCGCTTGTAAAAAATGCGTTGCCATCTGTCCCAAGGGAATTATTTCCTTAGTTCCCTACAAGGCAAAAACCGTCGTTGAATGTTTTTCAAAGGATCCCGGCAAAGTCGTCAGAACCAATTGCAGCATCGGCTGTATAGCCTGCGGACTGTGCGAAAAGAATTGTCCCAAGGATGCAATACACGTTACGGACAACCTGGCTGCAATAGACTATGACAAGTGTATCAACTGCGGAATATGCGTAGCTAAGTGCCCCACAGGAGCAATTTACTGCGAATATCCCGAAAAAGTTGAAAAGATAAAGCAAAGACAAAAGGAAATGGCAGAAAAGAAAAAACTTGAAAAAATGCAACAAATGAAACAACAGGAACCAACAAAATAATTATTGATGAAAAGACTTCTTTTAAACGAGAAGTCTTTTTTATATGCTTTTATAAAGAGGCCTTTATTGATATAATTTTATTGAGGTGTCTATGAAAAAAGGAGATTATGTGGTAATTATACTGGTGATTTTTTCTTCATTTTTCATATTTGCAAAAGTAAAAAATGAAATTAAGACCAAGGGCGATGTTGTAGCTGTCTATGTGGATTCTGAAAAAGTAGCGGAGTACAATTTAAAAGCCCACGACGGAGAAATCATAGATATAAATTCAAAGTACGGAAAAAATAAAATTAAAATAGAAAAGGGCAAGGTCAAAATGGTGCAGTCTGAATGTAAGGACAAGGTTTGTATGCGCATGGGAGAGATAGGCGCAGACAATGAAACTATAATCTGTCTGCCCAACAGACTGCTTGTGAAGATCGAAGCCGAAACCTCCGATGAAGTGGACGTGATATTGCAATGACTTTAAGAAAAATGCTCTACTTGTCCCTGCTTCTGTCGGGCGGACTGGTCATGGGATTGTTGGAGTTGAATATCCCCATGCCCATAGTTATTCCCGGAGCGAAGATCGGCATATCAAACATCATCGTGTTGGTGAGCATAGTGTTCTTCGGATACAAGGAAGGAATTTTCGTGGCGGTGCTTAAAACTCTTTTGTTGGTACTGCTCACAGGATCGGTGTCATCCTTTATATTTTCCTTCACAGGCACCATGTTCAGCACCTTCGTCATGATTGCGGCCCACAGATTTTTAAGTGAGCATCTGTCCATAATAGGCATAAGCATATTGGGTGCAGTCTTTCACAACGTCGGGCAGACCCTTGCTGCTGCGGTGGTATTGGAGAGTATGCACATAGTGGCATACCTGCCCTTTTTGATGATATTTGCCATATTCACGGGGATATTTATAGGATTTAGCTCAAGGGAAGTAGTCAAGATACTGAATAAAGTTTACAAGGAGTAAAAATGATTATACTGGCATCAAAATCGGCACGAAGACGTGAAATTCTGTCTAAATTCACAGATTTTAAAATAATAACTGAAGACGTTGAAGAGAACAACACAGATTATTGGAATGCAAGACAACTGGTCATGGCGCTGTCCTTTGAAAAGGGCATAGGTGTGGCTGTGAAAAATCCCGAAGCCGTGGTGTTGTCGGCGGACACCGTCGTGGCCTTGGAAGATAAGATTTTGGGCAAGCCTGTGGACAGAGAGGACGCAAGGAGGATGATGGAGGCTTTGTCGGGAAGGTCGCACGAAGTCTACACCGCCTATTCCATATTTTGCATGGAAAAAAATTTAAAGTACACGGATTATGAAGTATCCAAGGTGTTTTTCAAGGAATTGTCCCTAGAGGATATTGAAGCCTACCTAGATACGGGAGAATATGCAGACAAGGCGGGAGCCTATGGAATTCAGGGTTATGGCTCCCTTTTAGTGGAGAGAATAGAGGGGGATTTTCTCAATATCGTAGGACTTCCCATTTCAAAGATTTCCGACGACCTAAAGAAATTTTTGAACATATCCCTTATGGAGGGGATTGAAATTGGAAAATAAAAATTACAGGATAAAGGACTTGCCCTTTGAGGACAGGCCTCAGGAAAAATTGTTGAAATTAGGACCTCAGTACCTTTCCAATGCGGAACTCATAGCGCTGATAATCAGAACCGGCACGAGGACAAAGACGTCGGTGGAACTTTCTCAGGAGATACTCAACAGTTTCGGCGAGGGTTACAAAGAGCAGGGCATATCCCTCCTAAAACAGAAATCAGTCAAAGACTTTTTGCAGATAAAGGGTGTGGGAGTTGCCAAGGCCACAATGCTCATGGCTGCCATCACTCTTGCCGACAGAATGAATTCCGAGAGCGTATTCAAGAGAAACAAAGGCGATTCACCCCAGGGCATTGCCAAGATGGTAATGCAGGACATGAAGGATCTGACTGTGGAAGAATTTAGAATAGTCCTACTCAACACGAAAAAAGAAGTCATCGCCATCAAGACCGTATCAAAGGGCATACTGGACTCCACCGTCGTACATCCCAGAGAAGTCTTTAAAATCGCCATAGATTACAGTGCACACAGCGTCGTATTGTTGCACAACCACCCGTCGGGAGATCCCAAGGCATCCGGTGAGGACATCAACATCACCAGGAGATTAAGTCAAAGCGGAGCTCTCTTGGGCATAGAAGTCGTGGACCACATAATCATAGGTGACAGAGAATACTTCAGCTTTAGAGAACAGGGTTTATTATGATATACATAGACAAAATCATGAACGTCGCCCTCAACTACCACCAAAAAATACTGGACATAGTGGATTTGGACGACGATCTTTTAAACAATATATACAGAGCGAGAATTGAAAAAATCATCAAAAATCAAAGGATGGCCTTTGTGAACCTAGGTGAAGAACAGGGCTTTTTGGAGCTTGCCAAGAATTCACCTCTGAAGGAGCAGGACGAAGTTCTCCTTCAAGTGAAGAAGATAAAGGGAGATGACAAGTATGTGGAACTGTCTGAAGAAATTTCCCTTGAAGGCAAAGCCATGATATTTTTTCCCGAAAGAACCTTTGTCAAATATTCCAAAAAAATGACGTCGGAGCAAAAGAACAGACTTTGGAAACTGGCAAGGGAGAAAAATTTAAGGGGGGTTCTCTTCAGATCCAAGGCGCTTGAAGAGGATATCTTGGGAGAATACTCTTCTTTGAAAAAACTGTCCCAAGACATACTTTCAGAGCGTGGCAGAAGACCCACGCCCAAACTTCTCTACAAAAGGGATAAATTGCAATCCTTTTTAAAGGCTCATGAATCCGAGAAGATGATCACAAATGACGAAGATGTATACAGGGCCTACAAGGGGGACTTTGACATTCAATGGGATAAGAATTTTAGAATTATCTACAATCCTCAGATTTTAAAGGATTATAAAGACCTCTTCAGCAAGAAAATTCCCTTGGAGGAGGGCGGCAATATAGTGATAGAACAGACGGAGGCGCTGTGCAGCATAGACATCAACTCCTCGGGGTACAGAAGCACTTTGAGCAATGAAGAGCAGATTTACCACATAAATAAAAGGGCAGCTGAAAAAATAGCGGAGCAGGTCATGCTCAGAAATATTTCGGGAATAATAATCGTCGATGCCTTGAACATGAAGTCGGAGAAAAACAACGTAAATCTTCTTGAGGACTATCGTCGTTTCTTTAAAGGCGACAGAGTTTTCTCCAAGGTTCACGGTTACACCTCTTTGGGATTAATAGAGATCTCCAGAGAGAACAGAGGTTACAAGCTCATTGACAAATTAGGAGAAGAAAGATGATCAATGCCATTGGAGATTCCTTAGTCTACGGATATGGAGTCGGATCTGAAAACAGTTTTATAAATATTCCCCATGAGAAGGTCAACAACTACGGAATCAACGGAGATACTTCCGCAGGAGTTTTATATAGGTTGGATGAAGTTCTTGACGGCCAGATAATTATCATCCTCGTGGGCGTAAACGACTTTTTAAATGGAATAAGCGTAGACAGCACCACATCCAACATCAAAAAAATCTTGGATGAAATATTTTGCAGGGGCAAAAAAGCCCTGCTTTGCATACCCTTTTTGCTGTCCGAAGAAGAGGACTACACAAGGATCCTTTCCCTTGCCAATGATAAGATCACCAAGTACAGAGAAAATCTGCTCCAATTTAGTCACGAAGATCTGTTGATCGTGGATTTTTATGGAGAGTTGCAGAAGGAACCTAATTATTCTCACTTGTTTTTTGACGGGATACATCCCACGAAATCCACCCATGACTTGATGAGATCCTTATTGATCAAATCCATGGAGGAAAGAAAATGGATATAAGAAATTTAAAGGACATGGAACTTTCAAGGCGAGAAAAAATGCTTTTATATCTGTTGGTATTTTTAATACTTCAATTT
>JAUNLL010000144.1 GCA_030532275.1 Peptoniphilus sp.
ATTTTCGGCAATTCCACAGGTGGATAGAGTTATGTTTCTGTAACTTAAATTCTTACCCTCTTTGCTGTGAATGATCCTTAAAAATCTCATCACATTTTCATAATTGTCCAAGGGTTCTCCGCTGCCCATTAAAATTATATTTGATATCTTTATTGAATATTTATTTTCAGTTTCATAAACTTGTGAAGCCATCTCGGCTGCAGTCAAATTTCTCACCAGTCCCGCCTTGGTGGAAGCACAGAAAACACAACCCATTCTGCATCCTACCTGTGTGGATATGCAGAGGGAGTTGCCATACTTATACTTCATGAGAGTTCCTTCGATTATATTTCCATCATCAAGGATATAGAGCAGTTTTTTAGTTTCATCTAATTGCGAACTATACTCTTTTAAAATCTCCACCTTGGCGATTTCTTCATTTTTTAAAAGATCTTGGATCAAGTCCTTGGGCAGGTTGGAGTTTTCTATATCCCTTCTCTTGTTGGAATGGAAAAATGTATACAGTTGATTTCCTCTGAAGCTCTTGTGTCCGTATTTTTGAACCAAGTCCTTCAATTCATCTAAGTTACAGGAGTTTAATTGCATTTCTACTTCCTTTTTATTCTGCAAATCGTAAAACCGTCGGTGTCATCCACATTGGGATAATATCTCTTGAAATCTTTTCCGTCGGTTTTGATTATTTCAAATTCATCATTTATAAAATTATTTACCACAAATTCGTTTTCTTCTTCGCTTAAGGTGCATGTTGAATAGGTCAATTGCCCCTTTGGTTTTAAGTATTTCAGAGCATTTTCAAGGATTTGCAATTGAATTTTCTGAAGGGATTTTATGTCGTTGTATTCTCTATTATATCTTATTTCCGGTTTTCTTCTGTATAGTCCAAATCCCGAACAGGGTGCATCCACCAACACAAAATCAAACTTATTTACGAATTTGTCCTTTAATTTTGTAGCGTCGTTTTTGCGAGGGTGTATATTTTGCAAGTCCAATCGCTTTATGTTTTCTCTTATTAAATTCACTTTGTAATCGGATATGTCACAGGATATTATATCAGAAGAATCCGCCAACAAGGAGAGATTTATGCTCTTACCTCCCGGCGCGGCGCATAGATCGAGAATGTCTTTGCATTCCTTTACATCTGAAATTTCAGACACTAAAATAGAGCCCTCATCTTGAACATAAAAATATCCCTCTTTGTAGAATTTGGTATTGAATATTCCCTGGGGATTCTTTATCCTGAGGGCATATTTTGAAATTTTAGTTTTTTCCCATTGGTAGCCCTCTTTTTCCAATTCCTTCATAAATTCATCTACACTTATCTTGCTGGTGTTTACCCTTATGTCGAAGGGGGCCTCTTCGTTGTTTTTTCTCAACAGTTCCTCTACGAATTTCTCATCGTGATTTTTCAAAAGTGCATCTACAAAAAACAAGGGGTGAGAGTATTTTATCGACAGATAGTCCGCAGTGCTCCTATCTTTGAGTTCCTTCAGATAAAAATCCGATTTTAAAATATCCTCTTTGTTTCTGGATATATTTCTCAAAAGGGCATTTACAAAGCCCGTTGAACCTCTGTTGCCGAATTCCTTTGCTAAATTCACCGACTCGTTTATCGACGAATAGTCCGGCACCTTGTCGGTGAAAAGTATTTGATAGGCGCCCATCTCCAAGATAATCAATATTACGCTGTGAATTTTTTTGAGTCTTATCTTAGAGTGTTTTCTAATTATGTGATCTAAAAGCAACTTATTTTTGAGAACTCCCTTTGTCAATTTCGATATTAAATTTTTGTCTTTTATGTCAATATTTTCATCGTTTAAAATATTTAGTTCTTCATTTAAAAAAGCGCCCTCGTTTAAAACTCTATTTAAAATCAAGAGCGCTGACTTTCTGGAATTTTTCATGATCAATCTCTGCGCCTCGATAGGGATAACAATCTCAAAAGTTGTCCTATT
>JAUNLL010000145.1 GCA_030532275.1 Peptoniphilus sp.
TCAATCCAATACCATTTTTTATTGCATCTGCTGGACTTTTTATAAATACTCTCTCTCCTTCTATTTCTATATCAGAAACATCAACAGGATCAGCTCCAAACAAAGCTCTTATGATCTCAGTTCTACCTGCTCCCACCAGTCCAGCAAGTCCTAGTATTTCACCTTTTCTTACCTCAAAGCTAATATCATGAATAAATTCATTAGATAGCTTGTTAACTTTTATTACAACTTCACTATTTATACTTTCCTTCGGTTCAGGGAATTGGTTTTCTATATCTCTACCAACCATTAACCTTATCATTTCTTCTTCATCAGATTCTTTACTTACGCAAGTTCCAACATATTGTCCATCTCTAAGCACGCTGTACCTGTCACTTATTTCAAAGATTTCTTCTAAGTGATGGGAAATATAAAGGATCGTCATTCCTTCACTTTTTAATTTGAAAATTAATTCAAAAAGTCTGTTTGCTTCCGAACTTGTAAGTGCTGCTGTCGGTTCGTCGAATATTATTAAAGAAGTTCCTTCTAAGAGAGCCTTGGCAATTTCCACAAATTGTTGGTTTGCAACACTTAGGTTTCTTACGGGTGTGCTGATATCTATATCTACTCCTAAACGTAATAAACGAGCCTTTGCTTCCTTTTCCATGGCTTTTCTGTCTAGAAATTTTGCCGAAGTAACTATTTCATTTCCTAGAAATATATTCTCTACCGCATCCAAATCAGGTATGAGGCTAAATTCTTGGTGAATGATACTTATACCTTCTTCCTGAGCAGCTTTTGGTGAAGGCACAACCAGCGGCCCGCCTTTGAATAAAATTTGTCCACTGGTCGCTTGATATACTCCTGAAATTATCTTCATCAAAGTCGATTTTCCTGCACCATTTTCACCAACTATGGCATGAATTTAATTATCATAAATTTCAAAACTTACATCATCTAATGCCTTTACACCAGGAAATTCCATAGAAATATTTTGAAACTCCAAAATGTTTTTCATGTTTATTTCCTCATTTATTATCTTTAATATATTACCAGCTAAATCCTTCTGCGTTATCAGCATTGATAAGTGTAACGTCTACAGGAATTTCTTCTGGTACTTTTTCTGCTCCCCAATATTTTGCAAGTGCAACACCTAGTCCTATACGAACTTGGTCTCTTGGATATTGTGCAGATGTAGCTTTAAAGTGTCCACCTTCAAGGATAGACTTGATTGCTTCTGGATGTCCGTCAACACTATATAAAGAAATGTCTTTTCCTGATGCATCTATCGCAGATAGAGCACCTAGTGATCCGTTATCGTTTACACTGAAAATTGCATTTAGTTCAGGATTTGATTGAATCATATTTTCAACAACTTCCAAAGCTTTATCTCTTTCTTGTTTACCATTTTGGATATCTACTATTTCAATGTCTGGATTCTCTTCTATAGCAGCTTTAAACCCTTTTACTCTTTCAAGGATTGGAACTACTGGTATACCGTCAAGGATAGCAACCTTACCTTTTCCACCTAGTTCTTCTGCCATAGCTTGTCCTGCCATGTAACCTGCATCATAGTTCTTTGAACCTACGAATGAATCTATAGGTCCGTTTGCTTGAGCATCAACACATACAACTATAACTCCAGCATTCTTTGCAGTTTCTACAGCACTTTCGATTCCAGCACTGTCTGCTGGGTTTAATAGTAAAATATCGATTCCTTGGTTTACCATATCTTCAACGTCACTAATTTGCTTTGAAACGTCGTGTGAAGCATCTGTGATTACATATTTTGCACCTATTGATTTGCAAGCTTCTTCAAACGATTCTTGCATGGTTACGAAGTATGGGTTGTCCAATTCTTGGAAAGCCATTCCTACAAAAGGAGCTCCTTCTACTGTTGCTGTGTCTTTTTTTTCTTGATTTTCTTCTACTTTTGCAGGTTCGCTTTCTGCTGCTGATCCTTCTTT
>JAUNLL010000035.1 GCA_030532275.1 Peptoniphilus sp.
TGAATAATGACAGTTTTACCGGTATAAAAATTAATAAGATGTTAAAAGGTGATTAATACATTGGAAATAAAAAGCATTGATATTAACTATGAATCTAAAAAAGAGTCAATTATAGCCCTTGGAAATTTTGACGGAGTCCATTTAGCTCACAGAGAACTCCTTGAAGAAGTGGTAAAGACATCTAAGGAAACAGGCATTAAAAGTTCCATTTTAATTTTTGAAAATCATACCAAAAATACCATTGATCATAAAGACCAAAGGATAATTACATCAAATAGAAAAAAATATCAAATTTTACAGGATATTGGAATTGATATAGTCTATGAAATCCAATTTACAGAAAATGTTATGAAGATAGATCCTGTTGATTTTGTACTGAACTTTTTATTTAGCAACCTGAAGATAAAAGGGATTATTGTGGGCTATGACTATAGATTTGGATACAAAGCCAGCGGTGATACTGAACTTTTAAAAAAAATATGTAGCGAACAGGATATAATACTGAAGGTAATAAATCCCATCACTCTCGACGGGGAAATAGTTTCCTCCACGCTCATAAGAAAATTAATAAGAGACGGAGATATCAAAAAGGCAAATAAACTGTTGGGATATGAATACACCATGGATTGTGAAGTCATACACGGGAAAAAGTTGGGTTCTAAGATGGGTTTTCCCACAGCAAATTTGAATTTATTGAGCAACTATGTCATTCCGAAATTCGGAGTTTATAATTCCAAGATAAAGATAAATGGCAGGATTTATAAAGCTGCTACAAACATCGGTAAAAACCCCACAGTAGAAAATAGCGGTATGCGAATTGAGGCAAGTATCTTGGATTTTGATGAAAAAATCTATGGTGAAAAACTTGAATTGATATTATTGGACTATATAAGACCTGAATTGGTTTTTGATAATATAAAAGATTTATTTGATCAGATAAATAAGGATATAAATCTTGTAAAACACTATTAATAACACATTTTATTTTATCAAAGTATTTACATTGTAATATTAATATGATAATCTATATTAGGTGATTACCATGCATAAGTATATCGCCCCTCAACGAATACTTGTGTATAGGCGAATTAAATTATTAGGAGGAATTTACAAATGCTTAATGCTGAAGAAAAGAAAGTAATTATTGACGAATACAAAGTACATGAAAAAGATACCGGATCACCGGAAGTACAAATAGCTATACTGACTACTCGAATTAATGAATTGAACGAACATCTTAAAGCTAACAAAAAAGACCACCATTCCAGAAGAGGACTACTTAAAATGGTAGGTAAGAGAAGAAACCTTTTAAGATATTTAAGAAGTAAAGATATTGAAAGATATCGTTCATTAATAGAAAAGCTAAAAATAAGAGGTTAACATTAAAAGGGCGGTTTACCGCTCTTTATTTTTTAAGGAGGATAAAATGCAGAAAGTTTTCGAATTAGAACTTGCCGGTAGAATATTGAAGGTAACAACCGGAAAAGTTGCCGAACAAGCCAATGGGGCGTGTCTTCTACAATATGGAGATACAGTTGTTCTTGTAACTGCCGTTGCATCAAATTCACCAAGAGAAGGAATAGACTTTTTCCCGCTAAGTGTTGATTTTGAAGAAAAGATGTATTCTGTAGGTAAAATTCCCGGAGGATTTATAAAAAGAGAAGGGAAACCAAGTGAAAAAGCAATTCTGTCTGCAAGATTGATTGATAGACCCATACGACCCTTGTTCCCTGATGGATATAGAAATGATGTTCAAATAATCGCTACAGTTTTTTCTGTTGATCAAGATGCTCAACCTGATATTTTGGCTATGATTGGATCTTCTATTGCATTGTCGATTTCAGATATACCCTTTGACGGTCCGACAGGATCAGTGCAAGTTGGACTTATAGATGGAAATTATATAATCAATCCCAATGAAGAACAAAGAGAAAAGTCGGATATAAGCCTAGTTGTATCCGGAACAAAAACTGCAATTATGATGGTGGAAGCAGGTTCGAATATAGTAAGCGAAGAAGATATGTTGGGTGCAATACTTGCAGGTCATGAAGAAATTAAAAAGATTTGTGATTTTGTAGATCAGATTAAAAATGAAGTCGGAAAAGAAAAATCTGAATATGAAGTATTTAAACCCAATGAAGAACTAAATGCAAAAATTAGAGACTATGGAACAGATATGCTTGTAAAAGCCATTAATAATTCCGATAAGATAGTAAGAGAAGAACAAACCGAATTAGCAAAGGAAGATATCAGAAACCATTTCGCAGACTACATTGAAGATTATGCCAAAGACATCGAAGAAATTATGGAATCTATAGAAATAGAAGAAGTAAGACGTGAAATATTAGAAGAGGATATCAGACCTGATGGAAGAGAATTGGACGAAATCAGAGCATTATCTTCAGAGGTAGCATTGCTTCCTAGGACTCATGGTTCAGGGCTATTTAAAAGAGGACAAACTCAAGTTTTATCTGTGGCCACACTTGCAGGACTAAGTGAAGTACAAGTTATAGATGGAATTGGAGATGACAAACCTAAGAGATACATCCATCATTACAATTTTCCACCCTATTCAGTTGGAGATTCCAAGCCTGTTAGAGGACCGGGAAGACGTGAGATCGGTCACGGTGCTTTAGCTGAAAGAGCATTGATACCTGTATTGCCCTCAGAAAATGATTTTCCCTACGCAATAAGAGTTGTATCTGAAGTATTATCATCAAACGGATCTTCGTCACAAGCATCTATTTGTGGATCCACTCTTGCCCTTATGGATGCCGGGGTTCCCATTACTGCTCCCGTCGCAGGTATAGCTATGGGATTAATTGAAAAAGACGGACAAATAAAAATTTTAACTGACATACAAGGACTGGAAGACCATTTTGGAGATATGGATTTCAAAGTAGCAGGCACTAGAGATGGAATCACTGCTATGCAAATGGATATAAAGGTCGAAGGAATCAGCAAAGAAATACTTGAAGAAGCCCTTGAAAAGGCAAAGAAAGCAAGACTTTTCATATTGGATCATTTGAAATCTACAATTGAAACTCCAAGAGATCATCTATCTCCCTATGCTCCTATAATTTATATAATAAATATCGATCCTGAAAAAATAGGTGAAGTAATTGGATCAGGCGGAAAGACCATCAACAAAATCATCGAGGAAACAGGAGTTAAGATAGATATAGATGATGACGGAAAGGTATCAGTACTTTCAGAAGACAGCGAAAGGGCTAAAAAAGCCATTGATATCATCGAATCCATTGTTAAAGAAGTTGAAGTTGGCGATATATACGAAGGTAAAGTTAAAAAGATAATGAAATTTGGTGCCTTTGTGGAACTTAAAAAGGGCATTGAAGGATTGCTTCACATATCACAAATTTCACACGAAAGAACAGGCAAGGTTGAGGATGTCTTAAAAGTTGGAGATACTGTAAAGGTTCAAGTTATCGAAATAGATGACGATTCAAAACTCTCTTTATCTCGTAAAGTTTTGCTTCCAAAGCCAGCTAGAAATTAAGAAAAAAAAGGAAATAAACAAGAATAACACTCTTTCCATGAGTGAAATCTTGTTATTTCACAATAAAATAAATATCAGGATACAAAAAGTATCCTGTTTTTTTAAGGAGAAATTATGAAAGTAAAAATTATTAACAAGAGCGAAAATCCCTTACCTAAGTATGAAACTGAAGGTTCTGCAGGAGTGGATTTAAGAGCCAGTTTAGAAAATACTTTAACACTACATCCCGGAGATAGAGAACTTGTACCCACAGGACTTTTTATGGAAATTGAAGAAGGATATGAGGCACAGATCAGAGCAAGATCGGGATTGGCATTAAGGCACGGCTTATGTCTTGCAAATGGAATCGGTACAATTGACTCTGATTACAGAGGTGAAATAAAAATTATTTTAATCAATTTAGGCAAAGAAGCAGTGGAGATTAAAAATGGAGACAGGATTGCACAAATGGTCTTTGTAAAATATGAAAAGGTTGATTTTGAACTATCTGACACACTTGAAGAAACGGACAGATCAAGCGGCGGATTCGGTCATACGGGCAAATGATTTTAAATAGTTTGTCATCAGTCTTTATGATATAATTAATAGGTGAGGTGTTGTTTTGATGAGAAAAAAGATCTCAAAAAAACCTATGAAATCTGCTAATAAAAATATTAATAAAGAATATATAAGCATAATTTTTATTCTGTTGGGCTTGTTGAGTTTGATAAGTTTATTCAGCTCTAAAATGGGAATTATAGGAAATATTCTATATAAGATATTCACATTTTTGTTTGGAAGCGGTAATTTTATTTTTCCCCTATTGTTCATAATATGGGGTATATTATTGGGATTAAAAAGTTTTCAAGAAAATTTCAATAAAATACTTATTTCAAATATTGTTATAACTCTTTGTATTTTGGTGTTTTTAGACGGTACTAAAACATCCGATTTAACTTTAGTGGATAGAATCTCTCTATCAGTGCAATATTTGGACATTGCCACTTCAGGAGGAATAATCGGATCTATTTTAGGGTTTTTTATGTATAAACTCTTCGGTTCAATAGGAACATACACAATTCTCTCTGTGATAATTATATTCAGTCTTTATATTTTTTTGAGATATACTCACGAATTTTTTGGTAAAATAGTCAATTTTGTAAAAATATTTTTTGATAAATTGAAAAATCTATCTTCAGGGTTATCCGAAAAGCTAAACAACAAAAGGGAAGAGCCTGAACTGAATAATTTCTTTGAGCTCGTCGATGATGCTGATGAAAATTCTCTTGCAGGGGATCTTGAAGATAGTAATTCAGTCGAAAAAGAGAAAAAACCAATCATTGAAAAGGACATCACCATTAAAGATTTTGTCAAAGAGGACAAACAAAAGAGGAATCTTAAAGAAGTTGGTTACACAAAAGAGGAGTTAATTGAAGAAAAGAAAGAAATTGAAAATAACTTAAAAGCTCTAAAAAATTCCTATTCTTTCCCACAGCTGAATCTTCTCAATAAAGAAGATGCAAATGTGCAAATTTCTAAAAATGAAATAATGAAAAACAGGCAAATAATAGAGGAAACAATGGAAAATTTTGGAATAGAATCTAAAATTGTAGCCATAAATAGAGGGCCTGCAATAACCTGTTATGAGCTTGAACCTGCGCCGGGAGTAAAGTTGTCAAAAATAGTGGCATTAAATGACAATTTAGCACTGTCCCTTGCAACTTCCGAAATAAGAATCGAAGCTCCCATACCAGGTAAATCAGCCGTAGGTATAGAGGTTCCCAACAAGAAAAAACAATCTGTATCCATTAGAGAAATAATCGGAAGCAATGAATTTAAAAACTTAAATTCCGACTTGCCCCTTGCTCTTGGCAAAGATGTATCGGGTTCTATAATTATTTCTTCTATTGACAAAATGCCACATCTCTTAATAGCCGGAGCTACAGGTTCCGGTAAATCGGTGTGCATAAATACAATTATTACGAGCATTTTATTCAAATCATCACCTGATGAAGTAAAATTGATGCTAATTGATCCTAAAGTTGTCGAGTTAAATGTTTATAACGGAATACCTCACCTGTTGATTCCGGTGGTAACAGATCCTAAAAAAGCTGCCTTTGCGCTTAATTGGGCAGTGGGAGAGATGGAAAAAAGATATAAATTATTTGCTGAAAATTCTGTGAGAGATTTGAAATCCTTCAATAATAAAATTTTAAAAACCGATCCTGAAAGTAAGCTTCCCAAGATTGTGATAATAATAGATGAGCTTGCAGATTTGATGATGGTAGCTCAATCGGAAGTTGAGGATTACATCGCGAGATTGGCTCAAATGGCAAGAGCGGCAGGAATATACTTGATCATAGCAACTCAAAGACCTTCAGTGGATGTAATAACAGGTACAATCAAGGCAAATATTCCATCAAGAATTGCTTTCTCCGTATCTTCTTCCGTGGATTCCAGAACCATATTGGATGCAGGAGGAGCGGAAAAACTTTTAGGTAAGGGAGATATGCTCTTTCATCCGGGATTCATTTCAAAGCCCATACGAGTGCAGGGTGCCTTTATAAGTGATGAAGAGGTTGAAAATGTTGTAGATTATGTAAAGGAAAACTCAAAATACGACAATGTTTACGAAGATAAAATTAAGAATGAAATGATAGAAACTAAGAAGAATTTGGAAAATGCCAATGATCCTCTATTTGACGAGGCTTTAAAATACATTATCACCGATGAGCAGGCTTCCATATCCTATTTGCAAAGAAAATTGAAAATAGGGTACTCCAGAGCCGCCAGAATAGTAGATCAAATGGAAGAATTAGGCATACTTGGTCCACATGAAGGTTCTAAACCTAGGAAAATACTTTTAACTGATGATGAAATAAATGAAATTTTAGGAGAAAAAGATGAATAATGTTCATTTTATTACTTTGGGATGTTCAAAAAACGATGTAGATACATCACAAATGCAATCGTTGCTGAATAAGGATAAATTTACAGTTAGCGATGATATAAATGAATCGGATATAATCGTTGTGAATACTTGCGGTTTTATCGATTCTGCAAAGGAACAATCCATAGATACTATAATAAATGCTGCAAAATACAAAGAACAAGGAAATTGCAAAAACCTGATCGTTGCAGGATGTCTTGCTCAAAGATATCCTGAAGAACTCATGGATGAAATACCTGAAATAGATTACATTGTAGGAACGGGCAATTTTTATGAAATAAATGAAATTCTTGAAGAATCTCTAAAGGGAAAAAGAGATATAAAAACCAATAATTTAAACAATGAATATCTCGAGGGCACCAAAAAAGATAAGGTAAATATAACTGAATATGTAAAAATTTCAGAAGGATGTAATAATAATTGCACCTATTGCATAATCCCTAAACTAAGAGGTAAAAATCGATCCAGAAAAATGGAAGATATTTATTCAGAAGTAGAATACTTAACCGATAAAGGTGCCGAGGAAATAATATTAATTGCACAAAACACCACAGATTACGGCATAGATATATACAACGACTATAAACTTGATGAACTTGTTCGAAACTTATCAAAAATAGAGAAGTTAAAGTGGATACGAATCATGTATCTGTATCCCGACAATATAACTCCGGGCCTGATTGAAGAATTTAAAAATAACGATAAATTATTAAAATATGTTGATATTCCTTTACAACATATAAGTGATAGTATTTTGAAAAGAATGAATAGGAATACAAGCAAAGCTCAAGTTCAAAATATTATAAATAAACTCAGAAAAAACATTGAAGATATAAGCATAAGAACCACTTTGATTTTGGGATTTCCCGGTGAGAGTGAAGAAGATTTCGATGAATTACTTGAATTCATTAAGTTTAATAAGTTTGACAAATTAGGTGCTTTTAAATATTCAAGAGAAGAAGGAACACCTGCTTTCAATATGAAAAATCAGATTTCTGATGATATTAAAGAGTATAGATATGACAAATTAATGGAGCTTCAAAAGGATATATCTAATGATTTAAACTACAATCGATTGGGAAAAACCTATGAAGTTTTAATTGAAGAAAAGGTCGATGATAACAATTATATAGGTAGGGCTTATTTTGATGCTCCCGATGTGGACGGTATCATATATATAAGCAGCGATCGAATCATCGAGAAACCTGGATTTTATGATGTGAAGATAATTGATACTATGGAATATGATTTAATAGGTGAATTATTATGAACATAGCGAATAAGTTGACTTTTATGAGAATATTGTTGGTTCCGGTATTTGTTCTATTGATGTACATGAATTTTGAAGGAGCAAGAATTGTAGCAACGGCTATCTTTGCCTTTGCTTCATTTACAGATTTTTTAGATGGGTATCTTGCAAGAAAAAAACATCTAGTGACAAATTTTGGAAAATTTGCCGATCCTCTTGCAGATAAAATATTAGTCTGTGCAGCCATGATTACATTGACTGAACTTGGAGATATTCCTGCCTGGGGAGTAATCATAATAATTGCAAGAGAATTTGCAGTCACAGGATTTAGAATAATTGCCGCATCGGAGAATATAACCATAGCGGCAAGCAAGTTGGGAAAAATTAAAACCATATCTCAATTGATTTCAATGATTCTGTTGTTATCCAATTTGACCATACTGTATAAATACGGACTATATATGTTTTATTTTGCAATATTCTTTACGATAGTGTCCGGAGTTGATTATTTTATAAAGAATAAAGATGTTTTAGATTTAGAAAATATTTAGGAGAATTTATGAAAGCTGCTATTATCACCATTGGCACTGAAATATTAATAGGAAGTATTTTAAATTCAAATTCGAAATTTCTTTCAGAACGATTATCTGAATTGGGAGTACACGTCAGTTATCATATTTCAGTAAGAGATGACCATGATGAATTATTAGATCAAATAAAAATGATAAATGACAGAGTCGACATAATATTTTTGTGTGGAGGTTTGGGACCCACAGCAGATGACATCACAAAACAAGTCTTGGCTGAATTTTTAAATAGAAAGCTAGTACTGGATGATTATCAATACAATAAGCTAAAAAAGAGATTTGAAGAAAGAAATAGAACTATGACTGAAAATAATTTAAGACAAGTCTATGTTATTGAGTCATCAAATGTACTGGATAATAATTGGGGGATAGCTCCCGGTGAGTACATTGAACAGGAAGATAAAAAATATTTTTTATTCCCTGGACCACCCAAAGAATTTGAACCCATGGTAGATACTTATTTAAAAAATATATTAAAAAATGATAACGAGATAATCATCAAATCTCTAAATGTAGCAGGTTTAGGCGAAAGCAGAGTGGAAGACGCAATAAGAAAATTGAATCTTGAAGAGCCTAATATTTCAATAAATACTTTCGCTAAATTTTATGACACTGAAGTGAAAATAATAGCAGAAGGACAAGATGCCAAGTATTTGAATAAGAAGGTACAATCCATAATAGATGCCCTATATGCTACATTTAAGAACAATTTATATGCGGAAGACAATATAAATCTCTCAAAAACTCTTATGAACAAACTTTTAGAAAAGAATTTAAACATATCCTTTGCAGAATCAATAACAGGAGGATTGTTATCCTCCATGCTCACCGGAGAAGCAGGGGCATCCAATGTGATGAAAAACTCAATTGTAACCTATTCCGATATTGCTAAAATTAAGATGCTCGGAGTTAACAAGGATACGATTGAGCGATACGGGGCTGTTTCTCAGCAAACAGCTTATGAGATGGCAAAGGGTTTAAAGGATATAAATTTAAGTGATATTTGTGTTTCCGTAACGGGAGAGGCCGGGCCTATAAAATCGGAAACAGATATCGGGACGGTATATGTTTGTTACTATTACGACGATGATAATTATGAAGTTAAAAAATATTTTTTTAGAGGCAGCAGAAAGGAAATTCAGCAAAGAACAGCGGATTCCATAATGCTACATTTAATATTTAACCTATAGGAGGAAGTATGGAAAGAGATAGTAAAAAACAAGCCCTTGATACGGCAATTGCGCAAATCGAAAAACAATTTGGCAAAGGGTCAATTATGAAACTTGGCGAAAATAATAAAATTGACATAGAAACCATTCCTACAGGATCTTTAACTCTGGATTTGGCCTTAGGTGTGGGAGGTATTCCAAAGGGAAGAATAATTGAAATATATGGGCCTGAATCATCGGGGAAGACCACACTTGCACTACACATAATTTCCGAAGCACAAAAAGACGATGGCATAGCAGCCTTTATCGATGCTGAACACGCTTTAGATGCAAAGTATGCAAAAAATCTTGGAGTGGATATCGAGAACCTGATCATTTCTCAACCAGATACAGGCGAACAAGCTTTGGAGATAACCGAATCTTTAGTCAGATCCAATGCCGTGGATTTAGTAGTTGTGGACTCTGTCGCAGCGCTTGTTCCAAAGGCGGAAATCGAAGGAGAGATGGGGGACAGCCATATAGGATTACAAGCTCGCCTCATGTCCCAAGCCTTGAGGAAATTAACAGGTGCCATAAATAAATCCAACGCATCGGTAATTTTCATAAATCAACTTAGAGAAAAGGTCGGGGTTATGTTTGGGAATCCTGAAACCACCACCGGTGGACGTGCTCTTAAATTTTATTCTACCATCAGACTTGATATAAGAAAGACAGAAAATATCAAACAAGGTGATCAAATTTTAGGAAACAGAGTCAGAGTAAAAGTTGTTAAAAATAAAGTAGCACCACCATTTAAAGTTGCTGAATTCGACATCATGTATGGTACCGGAATTTCAAAAATTGGTTCATTGCTGGATACAGCTGTTGATGCCGGCATAGTAAATAAATCCGGTGCATGGTACAGCTATGATGAACATAGATTGGGTCAAGGAAGAGAAAATGCAAAATCTTTTCTTGAACAAAACGCTGAAATAACTAGGGAAATAGAGATTAAAACAAGGGAAAAATACAATTTAAAAATTAAAAAATCCGACGACGCACAAGAAGAATCTGAATAATAAGGCAGTGGTATAATTGAAAATTTTGTATTTTACAGATACACATATACGTGCTACAAATCCTAAAAACAGGCTTGATAATTTCTTTGAAACTTTAAAAATTAAAATTAATGAAGTGGCAGAGATAAGCATCAAAGAGAATGTAGACTTTGTGTTGCATGGAGGAGACTTGTTTGACAGACCTGATACTTCCATATCCATAGTCACTGAGTTTGCAAAGATTTTTCAAAAATTTCAAGCGCCGATTTATATAGTGAGTGGAAATCACGATATATTCGGGCATAATTACAAGACTTTAAATAGGACTATGTTGGGTCTATTAGATAGTTTCAATCTGATAAAACTTGTAAATGACAAGAAAATAATTCTTGAAAAAGACGGAATAAAAGTTCAGTTGACATCTAATCCCTTTGTGGCAGGAATGGATGCTGAAGCTAATAGATACAGATATATTGTCAGTGAGAGAAATCCCGATGTAAATTACCAAATTCATATGACTCACGGATTTTTAACTGACAGACCCTTTTTAAAAAATGTACCTCATACTCTTATTTCAGACTTACTGGATACTGAGGCGGATATTACCTTGTGCGGGCATTATCATTTTGGATTTAAGACACAAAAGATAGAGGGCAAGTATTTTATAAATCCCGGTGCATTGGTTAGAATATCCAATTCTATTTCTGAGATAAATAGAAAACCTAAAGTGGTAATTCTTGAATTAACAGATCACATCGATGTAAGAGAAATTTATTTAAAGACGGCGCCGAAAGGCGATATTGTGTTGGATAGAGGGGAGATAGAAAGACATAAATTCAAGCAAGCAAAAATTTATGAATTTAAAGAAATTATCGATTCAACTACCAAACAGAACTATTTAACCGTCTATGATATATTAAATGAAATTGCAACTAATGAATCCATTGAAGATGATGTTAGAAATGAAGCTGTATCAAGAATTGAAAAACAGCAAAAAAGAGGAGCTGAATTTTATTGATTTATATAAGTAAATTGGAGATTGAAAATTTTCAATCGCATAAATACACTCTTCTTGACTTTGATAAAGGATTAAACGTGATTGTGGGTAATTCCGACAGTGGTAAAACGGCCATAATCAGAGCGATTAAATGGGCACTTTACAATGAACCTCAAGGTGACTACTTCATCAGACAGGGTGACAAGAACATATCGGTAAGTGTATACTTTAACACAGGAGCAATTGTAAAAAGATATCGTTCACCATCTTAAAATGGATATTATTTAAAAAAATCCGACGGAGAAGAATCTTCCTTTGAAGGCTTCGGAAGAACCATCCCTAAGGATATTTTAGAAGAAATAAATATATATAAGATTAATTTAAACGAATCGACATATAACATGCTGAATATATCTGAACAATTGGAAGGTCCATTTTTATTGAACGAAACTAATCCCGTCCGTGCAAGTGCAATCGGCAGACTGGTTGGGGTTAATTTCATAGATGATGCTTTAAGAGATACTAGAACAGATGCAAATACAACAAATCGCAATATCAAAACTCTTGAAGAGAAAAGGGAATCTCTGTCTGAAGATTTAAAAAAATTCGATTATTTAGCAGAAGAAGAAAAAATTTTAGCTGAATTAAAAAAATTAAAATCCGACTTAGATTCAAAGACACTAAAGTATAATTCTCTTGTTAATCTATTGAAAGAATTTGAAAATGTTCAATTAGAAATTGCTAAAGAACAGAGTATAATTGAAAAGCATAAAAATATAGATGATATTTCAGATATCTATGATAGATTGCATTTAGAATATTTCAGATTTAAAAGTTTGACTGATATCCGTGAAAGCAGTCTATTCAATGATAAAGAAATCGACACTAATGAAAAGTTGATAAAAAGCTTGGAAAATTTAAGTTTATATGAAAATACCATTGAAGAAATTAATAAAAAAATTAAATTCTATAGAAAAATGGTAGATTATAGAGATAAATATCAGCTGTGTAGGACGGATATAGATAAACAAAATAAAATTTTAAATAAATTGAACAATCTATCGGTCGTAGAAGAAATTAGCAATCAAATAAATGATTTTTTTAAAAGACTGAATATATTACAAGGGGCCTTTTCAAACTATAAAGATCTATCCAACAGAATTGAAATCGGAAATAAGTTTTGTCTTAAATATGAACATTTAGATGAAGTTGAAGATATTTTAAAGACCCTTAATGAAGCATTGAACAAGTATAATTCTCTCATCACCAATAAAACGGATTTGGATTCTTTGATGAATGATATAACCCAATGTGAAGAGGAATATTCAAAATTTGATGAAATGATCAAGACAAATTATAGAAACTATCAAAATGAACTGCTTCACATAGGGCAGTGCCCTCTATGTTTTAGTAAAATAGACCATGAAGTTATAGAAAATATTAGAAAAAGATACGTTGAGGAGTAAATCTATGAACTATGAAAAGAAATTAAGTACATTAAAGAGTAATCTGGAGCAGTCAAAAGATAAGAAATATAGAGCTGAAGTAAGACTTGAGAACCTATATGCCGCCAAACAAAAGTTAACTGAAGAAATAAAATCATTGGGTGTTGAGCCTGAAAATCTAAATTCAGAAATTGAGAAGTTAAAAAATGAAATTGATGAGTTGTTGGATAAGGCCGACAAACTTATGCCTAAGGACTGATTTAATGAATATTGATTTATTAAATAAAGGCATTGAGGATCTTGAAAAAAAGATAAATATTGAAAAAGGTAGAAAATCAGTTATTGAGGAAGAACTCAAGAAAACCAACTCTGAAATAGAAAGCCTTGAAAAATACAACGATATTTTATCTAAAGTCATAGTTCTTTTTCAAAAAACATCAGCTTATAGTAGAGAACAGGCTAAAAGACAAATTGAAGAATTAGTTACCAAGTGTCTTCAATTCGTTTTAGAAACAGACATCGAATTTTTAATTGAGATAACTGAGAGCAGAAATATGCCTCAAGCGGAATTTTATGTAGTTTCAAATTATGATGGATACAGCGTAAAGACTAAACCGGAACTTGCAAGGGGTGGGGGAATTGTGGATATAATTTCCATTGCTTTGCGAATAGCCTTCATTCAAATTCATAAACCGAAGATTGAAGGTCCTTTAATACTTGATGAGCCGGGAAAGCATGTAAGTGATGATTATATTTTTAATTTAGGAGAATTTTTAAAACAATCTTCTTCCGCCTTTAAAAGGCAGGTAATAATGGTAACTCATAACAGATATTTAAGTGAAATATGTGATTTGTCATATATTGTAAGCAATAGAAATGGAATTTCAAATGTTGAAAAAAACAAAGAAGTGTAAATTCGTGGTATGAATTATGCTTCTTTGTTTTAATGTTGATATAGATGATATAATAAATGAGTAAATCTTAATAATCAGAGAGGAATTTAATGGAAAATATAAATTTGATAAATGATTATAAAAATAACATCGAAGAACAAATTAAATATATAAAAGAAAACTACAACAAGATACCTAAGAGAGCAACTGTTATAACTCACGGGTGTCAAATGAATGAACATGACTCGGAAAAAATAGAATGGATCTTGGAAAAAATGGGCTATGAATTAAATTCCGACATTGAAGATTCAGATTTAATCATCGTAAATACCTGTTCAGTAAGACATTCAGCCGAAGATAAAGTATATGGACAACTGGGCAATCTGAAGCATTTAAAAGGCCAAAAAAAGGATATTAAAATAGGTGTATGTGGCTGCATGATGCAGAGGAAGGAATCCAGAGAATATGTAATTGAAAAATTTGAAAATGTAGATATTATTTTCGGCACTAATAATATATGGAAATTGCCTAAGCTATTATTAGATGCCTATGAGAGCAATAAGCTATCAATGGATATTAACGATGAAATGTCCACCATTGATGAAAGCCTGGGATCTAATAGGCTATATCCTTTTAAATCCTATGTCAACATCATGTACGGATGCAATAACTTCTGTACGTTTTGTATAGTTCCCTATACTAGAGGAAGAGAAAACAGCAGAAATCCTGAAGATATTATTTCAGAAATCAAAAATTTAGTCAGTACAGGCACAAAGGAAGTGACTTTACTGGGACAAAATGTTAATTCCTATGGTAAAAATTTAGATGAGAAAATCACCTTTGCAGAGTTGCTATATAGGATTGCCGATATTGAAGGTCTTGAAAGAATAAGGTTTATGACATCACATCCAAAAGATATTTCAGATGAATTGTTAATTGCCTATAAAGACATAGATAAATTGTCTAATTTTTTACATTTACCTGTGCAATCCGGTTCAGACAGAATATTAAAAATGATGAATAGA
>JAUNLL010000036.1:0-1371 GCA_030532275.1 Peptoniphilus sp.
CAATAAAAAAAGCCACTACTAAAGTGGCAAATATATAACCATGAACCCGTCTTCGAATACAGACCATACACGGTACCCAAGCAGTTAACTCGGGTAAGGCACTCCCACGGCACATATAAAATCTTGCTTAGTGCTGCTTCCGTCAAGACCTGACACGGTTCACAAGCATATATTGCGCAGGACCCTACCGTCAACATCACACACTTGGGGCAGGCTATACAGCATGCACCCTCTGACGGGAATTCAACCCTGCTTTAGCGAATTGCAGGTTACAAGACATCGCTAATTCCCCGTCTATCATGGCTGTGGCGGAGAGAGAGGGATTCGAACCCTCGATACGGTTCCCCGTATACTCGCTTTCCAGGCGAGCCCCTTCAACCAGCTCGGACATCTCTCCTCATTGACTTAGAATACTATTCTACCTTTTTTAATTTATTTTGTCAAGAAATGTAAATTTTAAATTTATATTTTTTACAAATATTTATATTACTCATTGTCGAAAGGCACAATTAACCGACATCAAAATCTATGATAAAAATTTCTTTATAATCTTTTTTCGAAAAAAGCACATTCCGTCACAGTCGATTTGCACTTTAAATCTCGTATTTCAAAGGTCAAAGAGCACTCTCACCGAGTTACTCCCATGGCTTTCTATCTGAACAAAAGAAACAATCCCACGATAATACATACAAGCCTTAAAATTTGAAATATCAAAATACCTATTTTTTTAATCATCTTCATACTCTCCCTTGAAAGGGTCATGAAAACTTGATATACTTATCCTAAGTTTAGGGGGCTAAGCCCCTATTCTTAGGTGATACTTGAAAGTATCAATTTTATTACTGAAATTAGAGTGCCGAGCTCTAAAACCAGCCTGATGAGTTTTCCAATAATTTTGGTGAGCTCATCTATTTTTTATCAAGATTTTTCATAACCTTCTATCTGCTCTTCCTTTATTATAACTAATGATAATTTTATAGGACATCGTCATCCTTTTTAACTTCCTTAAGCAGCTTTTCTATTAATTTTTCATTGTCATATCCGAATTTTTCCATTCCTATGGTCAATCTCTTTATTTCATCTCTGTCAATCCAAGATCCCAAACTGAAATAATATTTTTCCTCTTCTTCTGATTTAAAATCAACATCATCATGAAATCTAGAATATTCCAAGTCTTTGTTAGTTGCTTCAAAGGGAGATTTGTTTTTAGGGTATTTTGCAAAAAGTTCTCTCAGTGTTTTACTCATATTATTTTCTCCTATAAAAAACCTTTATATTTCTTTCTTCTTACTCTTTAGCGAATTTATTAATGCTTCATTATCATATCCGAATTTTTCCATTCAAATGGTTAATCTCTTTATTTCGTCTAAT
>JAUNLL010000036.1:1381-14739 GCA_030532275.1 Peptoniphilus sp.
ATATCATCATGGAACCTGGAATATTCCAAATCTTTGTTAGTAGCTTCAAAGGGAGATTTATTTTTAGGATATTTTGCAAAAAGTTCATCCCACGTTAAACTCATGCTATTTTCCTCCTGTTCTAAAGGCCTTTATAGTCATGCAGACCCATTGAATTTATAAATTACCTTTCTAGTGTACTCCAGTCTTGTCAAGCCGAAATCAGGAAATCCATCAAAATGTTTACTCAATTGAAAAATTCTTTTGACTTCATAGAGCATCTGTCTTTTTACACATATGTAGGTACTTGACTTTGAAAGTATTTTCTTTTTTCTGCTAATTCCCTTTCAGAGTATCTATCACTTTTACATTTACCGTTTTCATAATTCAAATATCTCGATTTATCCTTTAGAGGTCTTAGTTTTTATTCTCTTGTCATAAAATTTCCACCTGCGTAATTTTAACTTTAATACCATATATTATTTTAAATTCCATTAATTGAAAATTCTTTTTCCGGATTGAAAAGGTTTTTTATAATAGAATTTTATAAGGCTTGAACCGTGAGTTCAAGCCCTATGAATTATTATCCTCTTATTCTTTTGTTTTCCTTGTCATAGAATACTCTATCACGAAGTTTTGTTTCGATTTTATCGGAACCTACTTGAACTGTGTCGCCTTCTTTTACTTCACTTGTATCAACTAGAGCATAGCCAATATTTTTACCCACTGTGAATCCGTAGGTATACTTAGTTACATGTCCTACTTCTTTATCTCCTGCATATACTTTGTCGTCAGGATTTATTTCTACGTCTTCAGCTTCTATTTCAAATCCGAGCAAATCTCTGCTGATTCCCGCTTCCTTTGCCGCTGTAAGAGCTTCTTTGCCTATAAATTCGCTGTCCCAACGAACAGTCCAACCATATCCTACTTCAAGGGGATTTGTGTCTTTTAAATCGCTCATTAAAACATATCCCTTTTCAGCCGGCAAACTGCTTACAATTACATCGGTAGTTACAGGGCATAGACCAAATTCTTCGCCTGCCTTTTTTAATTCTTCTTCAAGCAATTCTTTCTTTTCTGTGGGTACATAAAGTTCAAAACCAAGTTCTCCTGTATATCCTGCTCTTGCAACCTTGATATCCAAATCTCCCACAGTATTATCTGCTATACTGAAAAATTTCAAATCTTCGATGCTTTCATCCACAAGTTTGTTTATCAAATCTCTCGATTTAGGTCCTTGAACTGCAAACATAGTAACTTTTGAGGTAATATCTTCATAATTTACATCTTCGCCGTCTTTATGAGCATCCAACCATTCAATTAATTCTTTAATATAAAGTGTTGAGACCCAATATCTTTCTTCTTCAACTCTGAAGATGATCACATCGTCAATGATAATACCGTCTTCATTAAGCATGGTGCTATATGCTGCTTTTCCGACTTCAAGACCGAGAATGGAGTTTACAAAAACTTTATCTAGAAATTTTCCTCCGTCGGGACCGAGCACATCTAATAGTTGATGTGTAAAATCGTAATATCCTACGCCTTCTCTTACCGCTTCATGTTCTTTTCTTTTCAATTCAACATCTTTTGTCATCTTATTATCACCTCATAAATTATACTCTATACCTTTCACTAATCTAATACCCATTTAGTCGATTAAACAACGTAAATTTGATTTTACAATTAAAAATCCTCACAAAGATAACAAATAACTCTGTGAGGACTTCCTCTTAAAATTCTATGATCGTCTTGAATAGATCTCCGTCAATATCCAGCTTGAACTCTCCACCCTGCACTTCAACCAAGGAACTTGCTATGGACAAGCCAAGTCCGGATCCTTGAGTATTTCGCGAGCTGTCTCCCCTTGTAAATCTTTCAAGCAATTCATCGGAAGATATGTTTAAAGAATATTTTGAGATGTTTTTAATGGTCAGCCTTGCCCTTTCATCCTCTATTAAATCCACATAGACTCTGGTGTTTTCCAAGGCGTATTTATTTATATTTGAAAAGAGATTATCCAATACTCTGGAGGTTTTGTTTCCGTCAAGTTCTTTCATAACCGGTTTTTCCGGGAAATTTATTACTATGTCCAGTCCCCTTTCTTCAAGTTTGTCCTCCCACTCTCCTATTACTTGACTGATAAGTGATTTAAAATCCAAATTTTCCAGATGAAGTTCTATATTGTTGCTGGAGGCCTTTGAAATTTCAAATAGATCTTCAATGATATTTTTGAGCTTATGAGCCTTTTCATTTATTATCTCCGCATACTCTTTTATATCTTCATCCTTTGTTTTCTCAAAGTTGATAAGCTCCGAATAGTTGAGTATGGATGTCAAAGGTGTCTTTAAATCATGGGACACATTAGTTATCAGTTCCGTCTTCATTCTTTCGGATTTGACGGCTTTTTCTACTGCAGTGTTTAAATTATTGGAAATATTATTCACATTATCTGTTATCTTTGCGAATTTATTGTTCTGTTGATCCACTTTAACCGAGTAGTTGCCCTTTGCAATATTGTCCGTTACGCTTTCTATCTCTTTTAAACTGATGATGTGTTTTCTGAAATAAGCAAATATGGAAGTAATCAGCATGAACCACAACATGAACACTACTTCACCATAATAATTTACAACTGTATTGCAAGCGATAAATCCCAATACTATGAGAGCAGCATAAATAATTATATACTTGGTGTAGCTCGTCGCATCCAATCCCGTTTTCTCTCTACTAAAGATATTTAATACAAAATTTCCTATGGTTCTCTTGATGAATTTAAATATTTTAGCTATTATTGATTTTTCGATTACAAAGGAATTCAATCCTTCATTGTAAAGGGATTTAATTCCATGAATGAAGTAGTAGACAGCTATTGAAGCGGTAAATATGGCGATGAAATTAGAAGTCGGCAAGATAATATTTAAGTATTTATAAAAGTTATCAACTAAGCCCGTACTTCCTAATACAGATACCGCCGCCGCCAAAAGTCCTGTTGCCAAAAGTACAACTTCCACGGGGTATCTCGATATTCCCATATAAAAGGAAACTTCCTTAGCTCTGTCGTAATTTCCTATTATGGCCAGGATTGCCACTATGAACAAAGCGACGACAATACTCATCATCATGACACCAAAGGCATTATATAGATAATCATCTCTGTAAATGCTTCTACTTACAAAATCTGCATTAGGATTGAAAGCATAGGCGAAATTTATCCTTTTAATACCATTTTGGGACGAATCTATATCCCCATATACATTCTTTAGTCCCACCATGAGATAATCGTACAATTTTTTAGTATTTACACTTTTTTCATCAGGTATATTCTTCTTGGTAATAGTGATATTTCCCGTATCGGCGTCAAAAAAACCTTTGACGTATATATCTTCTTTATTTAAATTTATTTCTTGCGGATCGAAATCTTCATTTAGAATTCTATTGGAAATATAATTTATTGTGAAAACAGGTTCCTCTGTTATGTCCTTATTTGTTTTCATATCTTCGGGAAAACCGTCTCCATAAATATAATCTCCGTTATCTCCCATTGCAACTGTGATGTTGGGATATCTATCCTTGTATTCTTGCGTAAAGGGATAATTTTTAATTTTGTAGCTTCTCACATAGTAATCAAATTCCTGTCTTATGGCAACATTTACATTTTCCCTATATAAGGAGTTATTTATCAGCGGATAAAATTCCTTTTGAATTGAAGAGGGTCTATTGCTAGAATTTGTCATTTCTTTATTCTTGATAGTAAAGGTTGTAATTAACGTTGCTAACAAGGATATTAAAAAAATCGTCATCCAAATTAATTTGGTATTGTATCTTATATCTTTGCTTTTTCCCATTTTAATTCCTCCTGTAGGGATCTACAAATTTATATCCCAATCCCCAAGCAACTTTTAAGTACATGGGTTTTTTGGGATCTATTTCTATCTTTTCTCTTATTCGTCTTATGTGTACCGTCACCGTCTTTGCCTCAATTGCAGGCTCATTCCACACAAGTTCATATATTTCTTCAATGGAAAATACTCGATTTACATTCTTCATCAAAAGCTCCAGTATCTTGTATTCAATGGAGGTGAGTTTTACGTCTTTGCCGTCCATATAGGCTGCCTTTGCCATGGTGTTGAGCTTGATGTTTCCTATCTCTATGTATTTTTCATCTTCAGTTTGTGCATTTTGGTATTTAAAAAGCCTTCTTATGTTGGAATTCACCCTTGCCATTAACTCGAGGGGATTAAAGGGTTTGGTTATATAATCGTCAGCTCCTATATTGAGCCCGATGACCTTGTCATAATCCTCCGACTTTGCGGACAGTATTATTATGGGCACATAGCTTATTTCTCTGAGCCTGAGTATTGCCTCTTCGCCACTTAGTTTAGGCATCATCAAATCCATTATCACAAGATCTATTTTTTCCTGTTTAAAAACTTCCAATGCCTCTGCACCGTTTTCTGCATATACAACGTCGTAGTTAGAATTTTTTAAATATATTCCTATAGATTCTCTAATAGCTTTATCATCTTCTGCAACAAGTATTTTATATTTATCCATATCTTTCCTCCAAGATTATATTATCAATTTTATTTAACAAATTAATTTAGAAATTATTAAAACTTTCTTAAATTATAGCATGAGATGAAATTCAAAATGTACTTCATATGATATAATTTACTCAAGTAGGTGATAAAATGGCATTTGACGGGTCAGTGCTCAAATGTATAATCGATGATTTAAAAGACAAGCTCATAGGAGCAAGAATAGATAAAATATATCAGATAAACGATTTCGACATAATAATGAACTTGAGGAACGGTGCTAATAAATACAGACTTCTGATATCGGCATCCAATAATGCACCTCGAGTTTATTTAACGGAAGAATCCTTCAACAATCCTCAAAACCCTCCCGCCTTTTGCATGCTTTTACGCAAGCACTTGGAGGGCTTTAGAATTCAAAATATAGAACAGTACAAAATGGACAGAATCATGAAAATAGATGTTTTGTCAAGAAATGAACTGTCAGATACTGTGATGAAATCCCTGTTCGTGGAGATAATGGGCAAACACTCCAACATCATATTGACAGATGCAGAAGATCATAAAATCTACGATTCAATAAAACGCGTCAATTCATCCATGAGCAGAGTAAGGCAGATACTGCCCTCTCTCATATATGAAGTAGATTCCATCTCCACAGCTGAAAATCCTCTATTGGAAAACAGTTTTATAAATAATATGGATAAATTCAATCCTGCAAAAAACATTAAAAATAACCTCATAGCTACCTTTACAGGCTTGAGCAAATTGAGCGTAAGAGAAATCTGCTTTAGAGCAATGTTGGATGAAGATAGAATTTTCAATACTTTAGGAGATGACGAAGTTCTTCGTCTACAAAATGCCTTTGACGAAATTATGAGCATCTTTAGAAAGAGCGAATTTCATCCTCTATTGTTCTACAAAGACAGGACATTAAAAGACTTTTATTCCATTGATTTAAGGTACATAGATACTAAAGATAAAAAATTTTTTGACAATATGTCTGAAATGTTGGAGTATTTTTACAGCACCAGAGAAAACAACCAGTTGGTAAAGGATAAATCATCCAATATAAAAAAAATCATAAAACAAAATATAGACAAAGAAATTAAAAAATTGAACAAACAGTCCGATGAATTAAATGAAGCATTGGACAGAGATATTTACAAGACCTATGCCGACTTGATTTCATCTAACTATTACAGAATAGATAGAAATACATCTTCTGTGGATTTGGAGAACTTTTACGACAACATGAATGTAGTATCAGTTCCCCTTGATGAAAAATTATCCCCTCATGAAAATGCAGAGAGATATTATAAAAAATATTCAAAACTCAAAAATGCAGAAAAAATACTCAAAAATGAAATTGAAAAAACAAAGATAAATATAGAATACTTGCAAAATCAGCAACTAAACCTTCAGTTGAGCGACACTGAAGACGATATAGATGAGATAAAACAAGAACTCTTCGAGATGGGATACATTAAGAGGTACACCGCCAAGAAAAATAAAAAACCTAAGCTCAACTTTTTAAAATACACGACA
This sequence comes from Peptoniphilus sp., assembly GCA_030532275.1. Taxonomy (GTDB): domain Bacteria; phylum Bacillota; class Clostridia; order Tissierellales; family Peptoniphilaceae; genus Peptoniphilus_E. The sequence goes on from JAUNLL010000036.1 coordinate 7,450, forward strand.
CCGGAGGGCGATGTGATTCTGTGCGGCAAAAACAACAAGCAAAACGACTACTTAACTCTTAAATACGCCAATAAAGAAGATCTTTGGTTTCACGTTAAAGATGCAGCTGGCAGCCATGTCATACTGAGAAACGACAGGTCGGAATTTTCACAACAAAGCATTGAAATCGCCGCAACGATAGCAGCTATGAACAGCTCTCTTAAAAATTCGGACAACATAGCCGTGGACTATTGCCGAAAAAAATTTGTGAAAAGACATCCATCTAAAATTCCCGGATTGGTCATATACACAAATTTTGAAACTCTTAACATAAAAAATAAGGATATTGATTTAGATAGCTTGAAATTATCTTGAAAAGAAGAAATTAATAGGAGGAGGAATATTATGAGATACTTACCTGTCAGTTATGATACCAAGGGAAAAAACGTCCTTGTACTGGGTGGCGGACTGCTTGCACTCTCAAAAATTGAGCAGTTGATAAAAACGGAATTTAAAATCTATGTGATAGCCGACAGTTTCGTGGATAGAATTGTCCAGTTGGAGCAAGAATACCCCGACAGATTTTTTACCAAGGAAGAGCAATTAACAAAGAATTTTATATTTTTCAGTTATGATTACTTGATTATAGCTACCAATGATTTTGACCTTAATTCAGCCTTTGAAGAAAGAGCAAAAAAATCCAACATACTCTATCAAAGATGCGATATATTTTCAAATTCCAATTTGTTGTTGAACAATGTAGTAAGCAAAAATTCAATAACCTTGGGATTTCAAGATTTTAAATTAAACCCAACATTGACCAATATAATAAAGGCAGATCTTGAAAAATTTCTCGATAATTACAACGAAGAAAAAATAAATATATTGAACAACATCAGATCTGAATTGGTAAGAAAAAATGTTCCCGATATAGATGACATAATTAAAAAACTCTACTACGAAGAAAAAATTACCATGGAGATGTTTTTAAAAGATTTAAAAGAGGAAAAGTTTGAAAAAGATCACTCGAATATTATAGACAAAGATATAGAGGAGATTGTAAATGAATACAAAGACGAAGATAGAGATGACAAAAGAGCAGAAGCCACAGAAGAAAAATTATAAATTATACAACATAATATTTCCCATCTGGTTTTTAATCGCCCTTCCGCCTATTTGGTTAGTTACAATACCTGCTAACTTCATAATAGATTCCTTAGTTGTGTTTTTGGGAATGAAAAAATTAAAAATTCAAAAAATTAAAGAAACCTATTTAAAATCCATAATCAAAGTTGTATTTTTTGGATTTTTGAGCGATATTTTATCAGGGATTGCACTATTCATCATATCCATGATTGTCCCCGATAATTTTCAGGGCAATATCTTTGACGGAGTATTTTACAAACCGACAAAAAGTATATACAGTTTCGCAGTGGTAGCACTCACCATACTTTTCGCAGCTGTGATGATATACTTCTTCAACAAAAAATTCTCTTTCACCAAGACAGATTTAACAAAGGAACAAGTACATAAGCTATCTCTGTACTTATCAATTTTTACAGCACCCTATTTCTTCCTGGTGAGTTTAGATTTCATGGATAAGATTTTTAATATTTATTAAAATAAGCCCGGTCAACCGGGCTTACTTCATTTATATTATCTTCTTTCTCTTAAATTTCTCAATATCATCTTTTGTTCAACTGATGCTATGAGTCTTCTTGTGTATTCAACTGTATCAGGGTTTACACTCATGGATGTAACTCCACATTCAACTAAATACTCTGCAAGTTCAGGATATTGGCTCGGACCTTGTCCACAAATTGAACATGTCTTGCCTTTCTTGTTACAAGCTTCAATTAAAATTTTAAGAGCTCTCTTTACAGGTTCGTTTCTTTCGTCGAAATATCCCATGTTGTTTAGAATTCCTGAATCTCTGTCTGCGCCCATTACAAGTTGGGTAAGGTCATTTGATCCTATGGAGAATCCGTCAACATGCTCTGCGAATTCTTCCGCTTGGAAAACTACTGAGGGAACTTCCGCCATTATCCAAATCTTGAAGTTTTTGCTTTGTTTTAAACCTTCACTGGCCATGATTTCCTTAACTTCAATTAGTTCTTCTATTGTTCTTACGAAGGGAAGCATAGCAATTACATTGTCAAGTCCGTATTCTTCTCTGACCTTCTTCATGGCTCTACATTCAAGTCTGAAGCCTTCTTCATATTCAGGAGAAATATATCTGGATACTCCTCTCCAGCCGATCATCGGGTTTGCTTCGATGGGTTCTACTTCATCTCCACCCTTTAGTCCTCTAAATTCGTTAGTTCTGAAGTCTGACATTCTAACGACTATATTTCTTGGATAAATCGCTTGAGCGACCTTTGATATTCCTTCTGCAAGTTTTTCTATCATCATATCGCCTTGATTGTTCTTAACCAAGTACATGGGGTGTGCACCTATCATGTTTGTAAAGATGAATTCGGTTCTCATCAAACCTATTCCGTCAAAGGGTAGATCTTTGTATCTTTCAATTAATTCGGGTTCTCCCAAGTTCATATATATTTTAGTAGCTGTTATTGGAGCGACTAAATTTCTCATAGTTGCAGTGAAATCTTCTCCAAGGCTTATTGAACCTTCTCCTGCTTTCTTTTCTTTTTTCTCTTCTTTTAATACATCGCCTTCATATACTATTCCTCTTGTTGCATCAACAGTTACAGTATCTCCGGTCTTTAAAACTTTAGTAGCATTCTTTGAGCCTACTATACAGGGAATTTGAAGCTCTCTTGATACTATTGCGGCGTGGCATGTTCTTCCACCTTCGTCAGTTACAACTCCGGCAGCCTTTCTCATTGCAGGAACCATGTCGGGATTAGTCATTTCAGTTACAAGTATGTCGCCCTCTTCTACAAGATTTATTTCAGAAATATCTTTGATTAGCTTTACCTTTCCTCTTCCGATTCCGGGAGATGCCGGCAAGCCCTTTACAAGCATTTTTAAAACTTCTTTTTTAAGTTCTTTTTCTTCCATTTTTTCATCTCCATCTTTTATTGTTGTGATAGGTCTTGATTGCAAGAAGTAAAATTCCTTGGTATCCTTATCAAAGCCCCATTCAGTATCTTGAACGCTTCCGTATAATTCTTCAACTTTAAGTCCACGTTCGATTAAAGTTGCTATTTCCTTATCTGTCAAACATTCGCCCTCTACATATTCTTCTCCAAGGTAATCCTTGACAAGAACTTGTTCTGTTCCTATTCCGCTATTGTTTTTGATTACCATGTAATTTTTAGTAGCGATGTGTTTTTCTGTTATTTCCTTAGCTTTTTTATCTATAATGTATTCATCGGGAGTTACAATTCCTGAAACTACGGCTTCGCCCAGTCCCCAGCTTGCATTTATCATCATTTCATCTTTATTTCCGCTTACAGGATTTGCTGTGAACATTACTCCGGATTTTTCAGAATTAACCATCTTTTGAACTACTACTGACAATGCCACATCGAAGTGATCAAAGTTTTGTTTTTCTCTGTAGTATATCGCTCTTGATGTCCAGAGTGAAGCAAAACACTTTCTAACGTGCTTTAACAGTTCTTCTTCGCCTCTTATATGGAGATAAGTATCTTGTTGTCCCGCAAAGGATGCATCGGGTAAATCTTCCGCAGTGGCAGAAGATCTTACAGCTACCTCAGGATCGACAACATCTATGCTGTCTGAAAATTCTTTATAGGCTGTCTTTATCTCGCTTTCCAATTGCGGATAAAAATCGCTTTCGATTATCTTATCTTGAATTGCCTTAGATGCTTCAAAAAGCGAATCCACATCTTCTACATCCACAGAAGACATTAAAAATTTTACAGTATCATCTAACGAAGCATATTCAATAAACTTATTGTAGGCTTCAGATGTTACACAAAATCCGGGTGGAACAGGTAGACCCATCTTTGTGAGTTCGCCCAAGTTAGCACCCTTTCCTCCAACAATATCGACATCATCTTTAGAAATTTCATTAAACCATTTAATATAAGTATATCCCACCATAAATCCTCCTTTATTATTCAAAACTATTATAACATATTAAGTCAATATGTCATACTGTTTTTATAAATTTTTTTAAGTTCTGCGATAGATTTAGTAGAAATTTTATTTTTATCAATGTTTAGCTTATTTAGTATATCATATAAACGCTCTTTTTTGTCAAATTCTATTTCTATAAAGGGTTCAGGATAGGTGTTCATATCCCAAGTGTCAATATCGAATCTCATGCCTTCCAATTCATAGGATGTCCTATTTTTGTATCCCACATCAAAAATATCGTATCCCATTGACTTCAATATGTTTATTAATTCCTCTTTGCTTTCGATTTTAGTAGTATATTCTATGTTTTCTCTCACTGCAACGTCAGTGATGTGCTTTTTGAAGGTGAAGTAGATTTCTCTTCGATTGTTGATTTTATCCTCTGATGTTCGTATTCTCAAGTAACCTTGAGCCTTTGGTTCTATGGGATTTTCAGATGAATCAACCAATATGTTTTCTTGCTTCTCCTTAGAGATCAATTTCGCTCCCAATTTTATCAAATTCTTCTCCGCTTCAGCCACATCTATGCCTAAAATCTTAACTTCCTTTTCTATTTCCATTAAATTATTATCTCCTGTAATTTAAAATCAACATAATCTGACGCCACACACCTATAACTTACATTTTCAAACTTGCCCTCAATTACAAACTTATGCCCATCTCCATGCAAATGGCCATAAATACATAAATCCGTGCTTACTTCACTGAGAAATTTTGAAAATTCATTTAATTCTCCCGACTGATTAAAGGGCGGATAGTGAATCATGGCTATCTTTTTTGAATGGGATATTATGCCGGCGTGGGAATTTTTTAATCTGTTTACTTCCCTATCAAAAATTTTTCCGTCCTTTTCGGTAAATCCCGGAGTATCCTTTGATATCCACCCCCTTGTTCCAAATATGGCTACATCGTCGTACAAGTAGCTGTTATTATTTATAAATTTTATGCTTTTAAGTCCTATGGATTCCATTTTGTTCATGGAACTCCACCAATAATCGTGGTTCCCCTTGGAAATAATCTTGGTGCCGGGCAGAGAATCTATTTCTTTTAAGTCTGCTATGCTGTCTGTCAGCTTCAATCCCCAACTTATATCTCCCACCAACAATACCAAGTCTTCTTGAGAAACAACTTCCTTCCAATGGGAAATAATTTTTTCTTTGTGCATTTTCCAATTTATTCCAAAAATATCCATGGGTTTATCCCCTATGGGATCAAAATGCAAATCTCCTATTGCCCAAATCATACTTACTCCATTTCAATTAAATTGTATTTTTTATTTAATTTGTTCAATATATTGGCTTCCCTATCTGTGGCAGTAAAAATGAGTATCTGCCTTTTTTCCTCCGACAGATAATCCAAAATGTTTTCCATTCTGATATCGTCATATTGAAGAAAATGGTCATCCAGTATCAAGGGAACTTCTTCAAATACATGATCCACTACGGAAAGTCTGAAGGAAAGATAGACTTGATCCACCGTTCCATTGCTTAAACTCTCCAAATCAACAAAGGATTTTTCAGTATTGTCGTAGATCTTTATGTTGAATTTATCATCGATTACGACCTTTCCATACTTGTCCTTAGTTATCTTCGACATATAAAATCCAACTTGATCTATGATGTTGGGCAACAATTCCTCTGCCTTTTTTTCCAGAAGTTCCTCTATTATTTGCGCTGCCCTTTCAATATGTTCTTTCTTTGTATTGAGCTCATCAATTTTAGATGCTAAACGCTTTTTTTCATCTAATAACTCTATATATGTTTTATATCTATTTTCAATATTTATTAATTGTTCTTTTATTTTTACTTTTTCAATTTCCAAGGAATTGATGTTCAAAAGATTTTCTTCAATTTCTACATCTGATAAATCTATTCCGTGATTTAAAGACTCTTGTTCCCTATTTCCCAGTAAGTTCTCTATGTTGTTTGCAAGTATTTTAATCTCTGAATTTCTGGAGTTTTGTATTATTCCTTTGTTGAACTTGTCCTTAAATTCTTCAATGCTCCTTGCGTTGTATTTTGAGCATATATCCTTTACAGCCCTTTCTATCTCCTGCATTTCGGATTCCATTGCTTTCAGCTTGATTTTGTTGCTTTCCAGTTCCTCTTTTTCTAAATTGTATTTAAAACTGTCTTCATTTTCCAAGTTTATGAGATGTTCCAATCTGTCTTGAAGAAGTGCGTATCTTCGTTGAATTGATTCATCCTTGCTTAATTCAGCATCTGATATATCGACTTCATACTTATCAAAAAATTCATCAAACTCCCCGTCTATTTTTTTCTTTTCCACAGTTTTATCGTAGGATTTTTGCTTGTAGTCTTTCAATTTAATATTCAATCTTCGGACGTAATCCTTTGATATTCTGAATTTCTGCACCCTCAGGTACGAATATAGCAGTATGAAGGGAATTAGTATGACAAAAATATAATTCTTGCTCAGCAAGGAAAAGATTAAAATTATTATCGTTATTAACAGAGATGCGGACACTATGAAAAAATACCTATTGGAAATGCTTTTATTGCTATTTATTTCATCGAGCAAAAAGTTCATTTCCTTGGAAAAGTTTTGAGAGTTTAATTGGTTTATTCTGCTGTTTAAAGTGCGTATGCTTATTAAATCATCTCTGTATTCCTGAAGTGCTTCATCATTAGGTTTCTCAATATCCTTGGTGATTTTGTCACTTAACTCTTTGAATTTATTTTCAAGAAGATAATACATCTTTTCCAATCCGGTCATTCTCTCATAGGCTTCATAATCAACAGTGTAGTCCTCATCCGCTTCCGATTTCAGTTTACTTATCTTTTCTTGATATTGTCTTATCTTGTCGTATTTTTTTTGATCCTCAACCTTTGAAATCATCAAGTCCACAGCCTTTGTTGAAGCTATTTTTTCCTCTATGTCCCGAAGTTTTATTTTTATGTCATTTAAATCCTTTTCTGCATCGGCATAGTTCAGGATTGATTCATTGACTTTTTCGAGCTTTGAATAAACTTCTCCGATTTCGCTGCCTAATTTGGTGAGTTTTTCCCTAAGTATTTCAACGGATCTTCTTCCGTCAAACTTTTCATCTTCAGTTGTCAGAAAATTCTCAAATTTCTCCCTAAGACTTTCATAACTTCCCTGATCAACTTCCGATTTTAATTGACCTATATAAAAGGTATTTGAAAAAACACGGTTGTTTACATCAAAAAACAAGGCTCCCGGTTGAGCCACCTTTGAATATTTAAAGAGTCTTTCATCCTT
>JAUNLL010000146.1 GCA_030532275.1 Peptoniphilus sp.
AATTCTATCTGTTTGAGTCTTGGCATCACTCACTATTAAAGTTCCCTTATCCTCCGGTTTAAAGGTGTTTTTAACCTGTATGGGTATGTCTTCACCTATGAGAGGAAGTATCGCCTCTTCATGCAGTACGGAAGCTCCTGCATAGGATAACTCTCTTAGCTCGCTGTATGTGATTTCATCTATCTGTCTGGGATTGTGGACAATCCTCGGATCTGCACTTAAAAATCCCGATACGTCAGTCCAGTTTTCATATAGATCTGCACCCACTCCCCTGGAAACTATGGAGCCTGTCAAATCTCCTCCGCCTCTTGAGAAAGTTCTTACAGTACCTGTGGGGTCTTGTCCATAAAATCCCGGTATTACTGCACATTCATGCTCTTCCTTCATCTTTACGATGGCATCATAGGACTTATCTTGCAAAAACCTGCCCTCTTCATCGAAAAATATCACTTCGCAAGCATCCACAAAATCATATCCTATCAGTTTTGAAAGTATCAGCGCATTTAAATATTCGCCTCTGCTGGCTATGTATTCCTTGGTAGTTCCCTCTTTCAACTTTTCCGTTATGTCCTTAAAATATACATCTATATCGAAATTCAGACCGCATCCCGATATGATTTCCTTGTATTTTTCTTCAACCTTATCCAAAGTATCCGCAAAATTGATGTTATGCTTAGCCAAATCATAGGTCAGATACAGTAAATCCGTCACCTTTGTATCTTCTTTTCCCTTTTTCCCCGGAGCAGAAGCAACTATGTATCTTCTATCTTTGTTGCTCTTTACAATATCCGCCACTTGCAAAAAAGAACTTGAAGTTGCAAGCGAAGTTCCTCCAAATTTTGAAACAATTAATTCCATAATCAACCTCCATGCAAGAATTGTATATAACTTTAGTTATTTAGTCAATAAAATATAATTTTATTTTTTAATAATATTCATACAAATTTATCACAGTTTATTATATAATGTACAAGTAGCAAAAGATTATTGGATGGTGTATATTATGTATGTTGAAAAGAAATCCCTGGCAACCATAGTCTACGACAGTTTAAAACACAAAATACTGAACAATGAACTGTTGCCCGGCGATAGATTGATTGAAATAGAAATAGCTAAAGAACTGGGAGTTTCAAGAACCCCGGTAAGAGAAGCTCTCTTTAAATTATCCAAGGAAGGACTGGCGGAGAATTTCCCGAGAAAATCCTTCATAGTTTCAAAGATATCCTTGGCAGATGCAAAGGATCTATATGATGTAAGAGCCGCTCTTGAACCCTTGACCATCAGAGAACTGGCAAAAGAAGGCATAACAGAGAGAACCGAAATACTCTCAGATATAATCAAGGATATGAAAGATGCCTATTCAGAAAAAAATTTAACTGCCATCAACAGCGAAGTTATCAAATGGGGCAGAGCTATAATTGAACTATCTCACAATCAAATACTCAAAAAAACTCTTCTTGAAGTCAATGAAAGACTATACAGATTTGCAAACTTCATATTTAGAGATCCCAAAAATGTAAAATCAGTATATTCAACAATAATGGACCTCTATGAAGCCATTGAAGCTAAAGATTCCACAAAGGCCTTTAACATCAGCTATGAATATGTATCAGGAATATATCCCATGGTCAGAAATCAAAACGACTATCGCTCCTTTAAGTACGAATAAATAGAAATAATTAAATTTTGTAAAATTTTTGTATTATTTTTTAAAAAAACTCTTGATTACTTTATGAATCGGGTGTAAAATGTATTATGTTGTTCACATTTGCACCTTTAGCTCAGATGGTAGAGCAACTGACTCTTAATCAGTGGGCCCACGGTTCGAGTCCGTGAAGGTGCACCACAAAATCCCGTAACTAAGTTACGGGATTTTTTT
>JAUNLL010000147.1 GCA_030532275.1 Peptoniphilus sp.
GCAGCTACACCAGAGATGCCATTTCCAGAATGTGGAGCCATGAGCCAAGGCTATATAGGTTATCACTTACAAAATGCCATAGAAAACGAGCTAAGAAAAAGATCTATGGACCAAGAAGTAGTTTCCTTGGTTACCCAAGTAAGGGTAGATGAAAATGATCCAGCCTTTGACAATCCAACCAAACCAATAGGTGCCTTCTATACAGAAGAAGAGGCCAAGGAGCTTTCCAAAGATGGCCTAGTCTTTAAGGAAGATGCTGGACGTGGTTACAGGCAAGTGATAGCTTCACCAAAGCCTGTGGATATAGTAGAAAAAGCTTCCATCGAGCTTTTATATAAGAATGGAACCATAGTCATAGCAGCAGGTGGTGGCGGTATACCTGTAATCAAAAAAGATGGTAACTATCAAGGAGTTCCTGCAGTCATAGATAAGGACTTTTCTTCTGCTAAGCTTGCAGAGCTAGTAGATGCAGACATTTTAATCATACTTACAGCAGTAGAAAAAGTTGCTATCAGGTTTGGAAAACCTGACCAAGAATGGCTAAGCGAAATAAAAGTTTGCGATGCCAAAAAATATATAGAAGCCAAAGAATTTGCCGAAGGATCTATGAAACCTAAAATAGAGGCTGCTATAAAATTTGTAGAATCAGGTTCTGGTAGACAAACCCTTATTACTTCCTTGGAAAAGGCCTTAGAAGGTCTTGAGGGAAAGACAGGAACCATAATTAAGTAAAATCAAAGTCAGTCCATCTTTTATATAATAAAAACTTTAGTTAATTTATCCAGCAAATAAAAAGCTTGCTGTCATTTCATGTTATAATAAGATTAATAGATGATTATATAGAAGGTGGATGGACTTTATGAGAGTACTAATAATAGATGCCCAGGGCGGCGGTCTGGGTAGACAAGTAATCCAAGCTTTAAAAGAAAAGCATGAGGATCTTGAGATAGTAGCATCCAATATGATAAAGGCAGGAGCTGATGTTGGAGCTACAGGAGAAAATGCTGTGGTAGTAAACTGTCAGACTTCTGATATTATAGTGGGACCAATAGGAATTTTATTGGTTAATTCCTTGTATGGGGAAATATCTGCCAGAATGGCAGAGGCAGTAAGCCTAGCCAAGGCCAAAAGAGTCTTGATTCCCTTCTTCCACGATGACAATATTATTGTAGGAATTAACGATTATTCTATAAAAAAACTTATTAACCAAGCCGTTGACGAGGTTAGTAAAATATTAGACCAAGCAAGCTAATTTTTTTACAAGAAGTAAGAATTTGCCAAAGAATTGGCAGTAAATACTTGTAAGGTTAATGTGCAATTATACTAGGAAGGTATATTTCTCTACGCAGGAGAAGTGTATCTTTTTTTATTTATTATTTTTAGAAAAGTGAGCTTAGAAATGAATTTAAAAGAATTTTTTGAAGAAAATAAAAAAGTAGCACTAGGTTTTTCTGGAGGAGTAGATTCAGCCTATCTTCTCTATGCAGCCATAGAAAATGGGGCAGATATCAAGGCCTATTATGTAAAAAGTGCCTTTCAACCAGAATTTGAGCTAGAAGATGCCAAAAGACTTGCCAAAAAGCTTGACGCAAAGATGGAAATTTTGGATGTAGATGTATTTGAAAACCCAGACATAGTGAAAAACTCCTCACAAAGATGCTATTATTGCAAGAAAAAAATATTTTCTACTATAAAAAATAAGGCTCTAGCCGATGGTTATTCCATACTTCTTGATGGGACCAATGCTTCTGATGACTATGATGATAGGCCAGGCATGAAGGCCAAGGATGAGCTTAAAGTCCTATCACCCCTAAGAATGGCAGGGCTTAGCAAAAGTGAAATAAGAAAGCTTTCCAAAAAAGCAGGCCTTGAGACC
>JAUNLL010000148.1 GCA_030532275.1 Peptoniphilus sp.
TCTAGGAGAAGTTCCTAAAGAATACAAGGATGAAAATTAAAAATAAAACTGCTGATCCTTTAAATTTTAAGGTCAGCAGTTTTTTTGTAAAAATTTATTTAGACTTTAATTTATCGCATTTTCAGTAAACAAATAGTCTACTATATCATCCCTAATCACAACTGTATCTGCTAGCATATCTGCCATAGATTGCTTGTGGTCAGTAAATCCTATAATTATATAGAGGATTTTGATTTTTTCTTCTATATATCTAGCGCAGACCTCTCTGGTTAGAACTTGAGAAAAAGTTAGCTTGTCATTTGTAAGGGATATTACCCTAAGACCCAAAATCATCTTGCCCAAGGTTTGGCCCTTGTTGAAGTAGGTCATAAGTGGGAAATATAAAAGTAAACTGATCCACCAAATTAAATTATAAACTCCTAGTCCAAAGGGAAGTTCTATGAGAAAGTTTGAAAAGATTAAACCGTTAACTATAGCAGCAAATGATGTAACTGTTATAATATCAACGATATAGGCTACCAATCTTATCCAAAATCCTGCATAGGCAAACTTTGGAACTTCTATTGTTTTTTCTTCAAATCTTCTTTCTTCAGTCATCTTATCTTCCATATAGGTACATTGGTTGTGGGTAGCCTTGGTCCATAAGTTCTTTTAGTACTTCTAGATCTCCAGTATTTAAATCAGATATCTTTGAGAAGATTCCTGGAAAAGAGCTTAGGTAGTTAGTTCTTTGTATAACCTTAGGGTCATTTAGTTTAGCCTTTTTAGTGATGTCATTGATGGCTTTTTCCATATCGCCAATTTCATCTACTAGGCCATTTTTAACAGCTTGGCTGCCGTCATAAACTCTACCATCAGCAAGCTTTTTAACATCGGCTTCTTTCATGCCTCTGCCATCAGCAACGACTTTGACAAATCTTCCAAAGGCTGAATCTGCCAAGTCTTGGAAGTATTTCTTTTGCTCTTCTGTCATATCTTTTCCAGCAGAACCAGCATCTTTCATGGCTCCTGTGGTGATGTTTTGTTCTTTTATACCATATTTTTCAAAAAGACCTTCAAAACTATAAGATGACATGATAACGCCTATAGATCCTGTTAGGGTTTCATTTGAAGCATAAATTTTATCAGTTGGGGCTGATACATAGTAACCACCTGAAGCTGCCAAGGTTTCCATAACTGTATATACAGGTATATTTCTTTCATCCTTAATCTTTCCTATCATATTATGGATTTGCTCAGCATTGTAAACAGCTCCACCTGGTGAGTTTACTTCAAGGATTACGGCCTTGATTGTATCGTCATCACGAGCTGATTGTAAGTCTTCCATAACTGCATCATAGGCTGGACCATCTCCAATAACTCCATCTACACTTACAAGCAGAACCTTTTGTTCGTCATTTGTTCCTTGGATGGTTTCTGTTTGGTATTGGTTAAAGATGGACTTAAAGTTTTCTGTGTATTGGTCCATAAATTTTTCTCTTGCCACATCTTGGGCCTTATCTGTCTTTTTTCCCGCCAAGAGGGAAATTACAACTAAGGCAAGAGCTATGGCAAAGGCTATCCATTTTTTTGCTGAATTGTCTTTGTTCATCATCTCTCCTTATCTTTTCCTTTGTTTAGCTTGGATAAATATTAGTCTATACTTTTATACCCAAAATTTATCCTAATACTTTTTTCCATTCTCCACTTTTTAGTATATAAAAAAACCTTTTTACTATCAAGCTTCTTTTTGTTGCCTAATTTTTGCATAATAGCCTTATATCTAGTACAATAAATATGCAAAACAATTATCGTTAACACCGCAATTCGTTTTGTATAGTCTCCTTACAGAGACTATTTACATAAGAGGGACTGCAGTCC
>JAUNLL010000149.1 GCA_030532275.1 Peptoniphilus sp.
TATCTAAATTAGTGATGAAGGATTCAGGTGAAACTTCATCTCCAATATTAACGGTAAGATTCTTTGTTGTAGGAAGCGTGTAATCCTCCCATTTTGCAGTGAGTGTTATGTCTTTTGTTACAGGGGTGTTGAAATTGAAGGCTGCGTTATCGAGCGTCCAAGCCAAAAACTTTGCATACTTCTTTTTAGGATTTTCAGGCGCTGTTGCAGTTTCGCCATGAACTACCTTTTGAGGATCAACAGATGTTCCACCTGCAGAGTCAAATGTTACCGTATGTACTTTTTTCCAAACAGGATAGAAGGTAGCTTCACAATCCCCTCTCTTATTGACGTACTCATATGTATTTACATCAACCCAACTGGGGTTACCCACGATTTTAGAAAAGTTAATGCGGGAATATCTCTGTGGATTTTCAGGATCAAGTTTAGTTGAATCAGCCTTCCAGTATAAAAACTTATATCCTTCTTTTGTGGGAGTAGGAATTACAAGAGAATTGTCTTTTTGTATGCGATTGGTAACAACAGCGCTGCTTCCATCGATAGTTCCATTTTTTACAATATCTTGAGAATCATCTATGTTTATTCCAGTTGAAGGATCAAAATGAACATCAAAAAGAGCGAAATAGATCCAAGTAGTTTCTAAATATTCAATGTCTTTGCCTGCTACGAGAACATCTCTGCCTTGAGAGTTGTAATTATATTTTTGAAGCGCCATAGAAAACTTATTCATAGGCTGAAAGAGGCTCTCGTATGATCCGGATGGATATCCTCCGTATGTATAGGCTCCAGAAGAGGCATAGGTTAAATGATAACCATCAGGAATGCTGTCGCTTATAACTTCTAAGACAATCTTATCGCTTTCCTTAAAAGCTCCCAATTCTTTTGCAAATTTAAGCTTATTATGATCATTGTTCTCAGTAGCATTTTCAAATATATCGTTTCCTGTAGTTTCTGAAACAAGTTCAGTGCCATTCATATCAAAAACCCTGAACCTAATCTTTGTCCAGTCCTCATAGGTAAAGGGCATAATTAATGAGTTTTGAAAGTCAATTCCATCTATATATTCTTTAGAAAAATCAGCAGTAGTACGACCCTCTTTATCCGTTATCTGAGGTTTAATTCTTCCTAAAGGAAGCAGCTCTGGTCCTGATTTCAGCTGATTGGGGGAGTTCTTTTCTGCAACTCCACTGAGCGCTGGCTTGTTTTCATTTACACCATTATTTTCAAATTCTTGCTGTGTGCTTTCGGCAACATCAGACGGTTCAGCTGCAAAAGCGAGCGCGCTGCTCATAGTGAAGAAGATTACGAATAAGAAAGTAAGAAATAAGACCAAAGGTCGCTTGACTAGTGTATTCATACTACGTTTCCTTTACATTGCTTATACGATGTTAGATTATTATATACTTTATTATTTATTTTCGAATCAAAATTAGTGGAGATATTACGCCTTTTTGCACGCGTATATCTCCACCTAAGACTTAACGAATTTTTTCGTAATCTTGAAGTGACATGACTTCAAGATCTTTTGCTTCTTCATCTAAAGATAAGACAAATGCACTAAATTGCTGCATGGTTGTGATTATAGGTTTACTTGCAGCGGTAGTTGCCGTTCGTATTTCGTAACCATCGGCACGAGCACCGCGTGAATTTGGTGTATTTAATACGAGGTCAACTTCACCGTTTCTGATCATATCGGCAATGGTAGGTTCACCATGAGGACCAGTTCCATCTGAAACTTTTCTCACGGTAGTTACGTCAAGACCAGAACGTCTAAGTACCGACGCAGTTCCTCCAGTTGCTAAAATCTCAAAGCCCTTCTTTTGTAGGATAGAAGTCAATAGTGCGACCTGTCGCTTATC
>JAUNLL010000037.1:0-4222 GCA_030532275.1 Peptoniphilus sp.
GATCAGGAAGATATAGTTATCTCCCGTGGACACTCTGCCTAAAATAAAATTTGATATATAAATTATTAAAATCAGACCAAAAAAAAGTATAGCTATGTATTTGTCTACATGTGTATTGTTAAAAAAGAAAAGCAACAACACGCTCAAAAGTTCAAAGATAAGCAGTAAGTCACGCGGTCGCCTTTCCTTTAGTATCAGATTGAACATTTTACCCCCTATTGTCAACGAATATGAACTGAATAAAGCCCACGCCGATCTTATCCCCGTCTCTAAGCTCCACTATCTCGTTCAATTCATCGCCGTTTAAAAAAGTTCCATTTGCAGAATTCAGATCTTCGATGAAATAAACACCATTCTCTTCCTTGATTACCAAGTGGTTTTTACTCACAAACTTATCCTTTATGGCTATGTCTGATCTTATGGATCTACCTATGGTGGTCACAGGCCCGAGAACGTAGGACTCCATCATCTTGAAATTAAGAGAATCCAATCTGTTTACCACTTTTAAATAGGCACCGTCAAGAGAGGAACTCTTTTTGTCCATTGTTTTTATATCAAGATACATAAGCCTTATAATTCTAAATATAAACAAGTATATTATAAGTATGAAAATATATTTAAGTATTCGCGATATTAATTCAAACACCATTGCACCTCATAGATTTTATCAATCATTATAATATCACAAAAAACGCTCAAATAAAATATAAATGATTTCAAGCTATGTGCTAAAATATACTTAGGTGAATTTATGGAAATTATAAAGATAATATACAATAAAACCAAGGACTACACAGTGTACTTCGACAACGGAGAAAGTATTACTCTGCTTGAAGACACGCTCATAAAGGAAAATATATCAAAGGGCAATGTAATAGATGAAGAAAAACTTGCTTCCATACTCTTTGAAAATCGAAAAAATCAGGCCTTTGAAACAGCTCTCAACTACTTGAAAAAACTTCGAACATCGGTGGAAGTTGCCAATCACCTCCAGGATAAGGGCTTCTCTAAAGATATAGCAGACCATACATTAAAACGCCTGAGAAGATTGAACTACATCGATGATGAAAAATATGCCGCCGCTTATTGCAGAGATAAGATTAACATCAATAGATACGGACCCCAAAAAATAGCCTTTTTTCTAAAATCCAAGGGAATTGACGAAAGTATCATAAATTCTTCCTTGAGTGATTTGGATTGGGATAAAGTAATAGACAACTTGAAAAAAGACGGTACAAATAAACTCAATTCACTGAAACAAGATGACAAAAGATGGGAAAAAACTCTTCGCTACCTGCTCGGCAAGGGATACAGCTACGATTTGATAAAGAAACATCTGTGAGGTCACTATGCCTGCTTATGTATATATATTAAAATGCAATGACGATACACTTTACACAGGATATACTACAAATATCAAAAACAGAATAAAAATGCACAATCTAAAAAAAGCCTCGAAGTACACCAGGGGCAGAACCCCTGTAAAACTCGTGTACTTGGAGACTTTAAGCTCTAAATCTGAAGCTTTGAGAAGAGAATACGCAATAAAGCAACTGTCCAAAGAGCAGAAGCTGAAATTGATAAATTCACAAAGTCAACTTAAATCATTTTGAATAATGCCTATTATGAGCGCAAAGAGAAGAGATATCAATCCGCTTGCACAGGCTATTACGAAAACGACCAATATTTCTATGTTGTCAGGATTGAACAGATCTTCAATCACCGTAAAGAAGGAAAATATACCTATGAATACAAGTATGATTCCCGGAATGTATTTGGCAAATTTTAATTTTCTGGTCGCAAAGTTAACTACAAAGGTCACGACTATTGCGGCAACAATTGCATAGGTTGAAAGTTGTAAATATTCGTCATTTTGCAAAATCATGTCTAATAGACCTCTCATGATTCACCTCAAATTATGAAATAATTTTTTAAGTTATCTATATTATAAACCAACTCAGCATATTATACACTAAATTTATTAATCTTTAGCTTGATTTCCCAATTCTGTTCAATACCTGCTCGAATTCCTTCTCAGTGATCTCACCGGATATTTTATTTATTTTGTAAAAAACTCCATCTTTATGAATAAAAGCATTCTCATCATCGACCTTTATCATTTCATAGGTCAAAGTTCCTTGGTTATAGACATTTAGAATGGTCAGATATTTTGCCGATATATTCAGTTTTTTATTGTCAATATTGAACTTATTTTCCAGATATTCTTCAGAATCGATCCTCTTTGCTTTGAAAGTGGGGTTTTTTAAATAAATTTCCCCGGCTATTATTCCCTTGCTCGTGATGAATACATCATTGCCTATGTAATCTTTGTAGGCAAAAAAATTCTCTTCATCATTTTGAAATATTATCTTTGAAACCGTCCACTTGCCGTCCATGGGAGTTTTCACCAAGGAGGGTGTCTCTATTTTTAAAGACTCGGTATCCAATAGGGAACAACCTGACATAAATATCATAAGAATTAGGATAAGTGTATTTCTAAAAAGTTTTTTCATCCTGCTTCTCCTTTTCAATTGGCGGTATGGGCAATTCAACTCTCACCGTGGTTCCAATTTTATATTCTGAAAAAATCTGTAGATTTCCGTCGTGAAGTCTTGTAATTTCATCAGATATGGACAAACCTATGCCGCTGTGGCTCTTGGAATGTTTGCCCTTATAAAATTTTTCCTTTACATGGTTCAGCTCTTCCTTTGATATTCCCATTCCATTGTCTGATATTAAAATGATGAATTTATTATCGTCCACATAGGTTCCGAATTTTACCCAACCTTCCTTAGACGTGAATTTCAGTGCATTGTCCAGCAAATTTATCAAAAGTTGTCTTATTCTGTTTTTATCTCCTATGATTATAACCTTTTTATCTTCTATTTCATTGATGAAATCTATTTGAGCACCTGCTGCTCTCGGTCCCATTTGTTTTGCAACATCATTGCAGATATCCGTTATGTTGAAGGCGTCTTTATCCAGGGTTATTCTTCCTGAGATAAATCTCGAAAAGTCAAGGAGCTCCTCCACCATATTCGCCAATCTGTCCGATTCATTTTCAATAATTGTAAGACCGTCTATGATAAGTTGCTTTTCTTTCTCATCAGTTCCCTTCAGCACTACCGCCCATCCCTTTATTGATGTCAGGGGTGTTCTCAATTCATGGGAAATGGAAGAAATAAAATCGTTCTTTATCTGCTCCTTGTTGACTATTTCTTCCGCCATCTTGTTCAAGGTCATGGACAATTGCCCAAGCTCGTCTTTAGACTTCAATTCAGATCTGACTTTATATTGACCGTCCGCCATTTTTTCTGCAACGCCGGTGAGTTCTTTAATGGGTTTTACAATGGTGTTGGCAAGCACTACGGATATGATGGCGGTTATGATTATGATAACAAGTTCAAAAAGCATGACCATCAAAGAAGTGTTCAACATATCCCTGTCTGTCCTTTGCAAGGATGTGGTAAACCTCAAATATCCTATGGTATTACCGTCGCTATTTTTTAACTTTCCGGCTATGGACATTATTTTTCCTTCAGTATAATTGCTAACTCCCACATAGGTTTCCACTTTGTCTTGCTTGGCGGCTATTATATCGGAAGTATTGACGGGATCTGTGGGCAAAGCACCAAGAGAATCCAACATCACAAAACCTTCCTCATTTAAAATTTGAACCTGCGAATTTGTCTTAGCCCATATGTCCGCATCCGAAAGCAAAATATCATTTAGAGATTTGTCGGAGTAAAACTTTTCAAAGGAATCAATGGAAACCATGAGTCTGTTTTCTATTTCATTTCTTATGTTGGAATAATAAAAATTCTTAAGACCGATTATCAAAAAAAAGTCGATAGTAAATACAGTAAAGATTATTATCATCAAAAAACTCTTTACAATTCTATTTGCTATACTTTTTTTCAAAATTTACACCTCTGAATGCCATCTGTATCCCATGCCCCATACAGTTTCTATGTATTCCGGCTTGGCGGCATTCCTTTCTATCTTTGATCTGAGTCTTCTGATATTTACATCCACTATTTTAGAATCGACGATAAATTCATTGCCCCATACCAATTCTAAAATTTCTTCCCTCTTCAATGCCTTACCCGGATTTTCCATGAACAATTTCATTATTTGGTACTCCGTCGGCGTGAGAACCAACTCTTCACCGTCTTTGTAGAATTTTCTGGAATAGGCATTTAACCTGAAGGGTTTTTGAACT
>JAUNLL010000037.1:4232-9252 GCA_030532275.1 Peptoniphilus sp.
CATCCTTGGATGTTTCCTCAATTTCAAGTCTTCTTTCCAAGGATTTTATCCTTAGAGAAAGCTCCGTGGGATTAAAGGGTTTGGTGAGATAATCATCGGATCCATATTGAAGTCCCATTATTTTGTCCAAATCCTCGGACTTTGCACTTAACATGATTATTCCCAAATCGGGAAATTCATCTCTTAGCACTCTGCATACTTCATAACCGTCAATGCCCGGTAACATAATATCCAAAACAACTATCTCAGGCTTATTTTTCCTGGCGATTTCAATACCCTCTTCACCTGTGGAAGCCTCAAAGATTTCATAGTTTTCTCGCTCTAAATTTATCTTAACAAATTTTCTTATAGCTTCTTCATCTTCTACTAGAAGTATTTTTGTCATTTAAATCCACCTCTCACTTACTTTATTATAAAGAATAAATTTCTAAAAAACAACAATGCAAGGTTTTAACTTGCCCATGAACTTTATGTTGCCCCAGATTTTTATAATCCTCTACATATAAAAATACCCTCTTCACCGCATAGGTAAAGAGGGTTGACTCTTTTAAATTTTTTAGTACTTGCCGATATAGTTGGGAGATTCTCTCGTGATGGTTATGTTGTGAGGATGGTTCTCTTGTAGTGTTGCAGGTGTGATTTTGATGTACTTGGTCTTGGTCTTGAGTTCTTGAATATTTTGACATCCTGTATATCCCATACCTGATCTCAATCCGCCCACCAATTGGTAAATTACATCGGAAACCTTGCCCTTTATTGGCACTCTACCCTCTACTCCCTCGGGTACATATTTCTTGGTTTCTGTTTGGAAATATCTGTCACTGGATCCGGAATTCATGGCTCCCAAGGAACCCATGCCACGATAGGACTTATATCTTCTTCCTTCAACATATATTTCTTCTCCTGGAGATTCGTCAGTACCTGCCAGTAATGAGCCTATCATTATGACGTCTGCGCCTGCGGCAATGGCCTTGGTTATATCTCCTGAGTACTTGATACCTCCATCTGCAATAATGGGTACATTAAATTCCGCTGCAGCTCTGGCAGCTTCCATTACAGCTGTGATTTGAGGAACTCCTATACCGGTTACAACTCTTGTAGTACAGATTGAACCGGGTCCTATACCTATTTTTATACAGTCCGCTCCCGCCTTGATCAAATCCACCGTTCCTTGATATGTTGCTACATTTCCTGCAATAAGCTGAACGTCGGGATAATTTGATTTTATTTTCTTGATTGTATCAAGAACATTTTTCGATTGACCGTGAGCCGTATCTATTACTATGACATCCACCTTAGCTGCAACTAATGCGCCAACTCTGTCTAAAACGTCCGTTGTAGCACCTACTGCTGCACCTGCTAAAAGTCTGCCGCTTTCATCTCTTGCTGAATTGGGATACTCAATTTGCTTTTCGATATCTTTAATGGTTATCAATCCCTTGAGATATCCTCCATCGTCCACTAAGGGAAGTTTTTCGATCTTGTATTTTTTCAAGATTTCAAGAGCTTCCTTGAGGGATATGCCTTCCTTTCCAGTAATTAGATTTTCCCTGGTCATGACTTCTTCTATGGGTCTGCTGAAATCCGTTTCAAATCTTATATCTCTGTTGGTCAAAATTCCCTCTAATTTGTTGTCATCATCAACTATGGGAACACCGCTTATCTTGTATCTGGACATTAAATCATCGGCATCCTTTATCGTATGGCCTCTACCCAAGGAAAAGGGATCCGTGATAACTCCATGTTCCGATCTCTTAACTCTGTCCACTTCTTGAGCTTGCTTCTCAATGGACATATTTTTGTGAATAATCCCTATTCCGCCTTCTCTAGCCATGGCTATGGCCATATCCGATTCCGTGACGGTATCCATACCCGCACTCATAAGAGGAATATTCAGCTTTATTTTATTCGTCAGTTTTGTGGTTAAATCTGTACCATTAGGTAAAATATTAGATACATCAGGCAACAATAAAATATCATCAAATGTTAATCCTTCTCCAAAAAATTGCAAAAAATCTCCTCCTCAATTGTTAATTAACTTATTATAACGCAATATTCTTATATTTCAAGTTTAAATTTATCTACCGAACATACCTTTTTTGTTTAATTTTACTTTTACATATAGTGGGTCCTTGGATATGAATCTGAACTCCACAGGAATATCGATGTTTAATTTGACATCGTGTTCTCCCTCTTCAAATCCCGATAGGTCTATTGTCGCCACCACTGAATTCTTTTGTAATCTATTGTTGGACATGGGATTCTTGGTAGTTACTTCAAACTCCAATTCATCCTTCTCTATGATCTCAACATTGTAATCTTCCGGCGCATTCTTTATGATTATGTCTTCATTATTGATAGTTATTTTCTGTCTTGATATGGTTATGGGATGTGCCGATGCTACAAACTTAACATCCTTATCCACCAATGATACTCCGTCCGGCAATAATACTTCCACAGGAATTTGCTTGTCTATCAAATCATTTACATTTATGAGTTCCGTGGAAATTTCTCGAATTTTATTTACGACGACGGAATTGCCCTTTACAGTCACAGAATTAGGCTCCACTGAAAAATCCTTTATATCCATATCTTCAGGAATATCTCCCGTTATATTCAATCTGACGGGCAATATTTGAATTTTTAAAATGGGAACTTCCAAATCAATGGTCTCAGGTGTGAAGGACACCTCATCTATAATTTCAGAATCCTTGTCATAGGCATTTATTCTCGAGGTTAAAACCGTTGATTCTCGTTTGTCGTTGACATTGAATACAGCCGTCACTTTTTCGATTTTATCTATATAGCTTTTAGCTCCTGTAACAGTTACAGTTTCTTCCTGCTTGATGTTTCCTAAGACGTAGTTGTCGGCAACAGATCCCGTGGTAGTTAAATTCACGGGAATATCTCTGGATACTATCTCTTCTATTTTGAAGTTGAGAGTTTCAGGTGTTTTGGACTCCACCACCATGTTCGTTCCGTTAACGGATACCTTTACGGGAATCTTATAATCTCCTGCATAGTATCCTGCCAAATTCACCGATGCGCTTACGGAATCGCTGTTCAATTTGGAAATGTTGGATTGGTTTCCCGTTATCTTCACATTTACCGTAGCTTCCTTGGGCGAAATTATCTCAAGGTTGTTGGCCTTTATTTCTGCGATATTTTCAAATCGCACATTTACATCTCTAATGACGACGGTTCTTTCAGGGTCCACTTCACTTCTGACGTACAACCACAGAAAAGTGGCAAATACAACGGAGATTACTAAGAGCATTCTGTCCTTTTCGTTATTCTTTATTTTCTTTTCTTTCATCTAAACTCAACCTCCATTTACTGAAAAATCCCGTTGATTCTTGTATTTTAGATATATAGATACCTCTGAGTATGGATTCAAGAGTTGGAATATCCAAGTATCTGGAAATAACTCCATTTTCAGCTGTAGAAATCGCTCCCGTTTCCTCCGATACAATTATGCTTAGACAATCTGATTTTTCTGAAACTCCTATGCCTGCCCTGTGTCTTGTACCCAATTCCTTGGCTATATTTTCATTGTCACTTAGCGGAAGAAAGCACGCCGCCGCCACCACTCTGTCACCCTTCATAATCACAGCTCCGTCATGCAGCGGAGTGTTGGGTATGAAAATATTTATAAGCAGCGAACTGCTCACATAACCGTCTATTTTAGTACCCGTTTCTATGAATTCATTAAGGCCCGTCATCTTTTCTATTACTATGAGAGCCCCTATTTTTTGACGTGACAGCGAAGCCACAGCATCACAAATTTCCTCTACTACCTTGGGTTTGTCTTCCTTTGTATATAGATTGTTCTTTATGGAACTGTTTCGTCCGATAAATTCAAGAGCCTTTCTAAGTTCAGGTTGAAATACTACGAATATAGCTACAACTCCCCAGATCATAAGTCTGTTCAAAAGCCAATAAGTGGTGTAGAACTCTCCCCACTCGCTTAATTTTGTCAAAATCAAAATTACGAATATCCCCTTGATCAATTGTTCGGCTCTGGTACCTCTCAACAATTTCAAACAATTATATGTAAAAACAGCTATTAGAGCTATGTCTATAATATCTCTCACTCGTATAAAATTGGTTATTTCATTTAATATATTCATACTTTTCTCCTTGAGATACAAAATATATACACTACAATGCCTATGGATATAACTACATCCCCCACGCTTATGACCTTGGCCATGGGATAGGGTGATGCTAAAGGAATTATATCCGATAAAATATACATTTCAGGATTTTCAAATATTCCATGACTTAAAGATCTTCCCTGTGCGATCAAATTGAATTTATATGTGTCCGTCGTTTTTAGCAAAGCCCTTTCGCTCACGGGCATTTTTCCGTTTAAAATAATGGGTATTGCATTTAGTATAAATCCCAATCCCACAATTGGCATACCGATGTTTCTATAATTCACAATTAACCCCACAGCTATTAAAAGCAGTGAGCCCACATGCCAATAAAAATAATGCTCAACAAAGACGTAGGTCAAATATCCTAAATCTATCCGTGTAAAAATCATCATGGCGATGTTTAGCAAAAGACCTGTCAATATAAAGTACATACCGTACTTGTTGAAATTTATATCTCTATCTATTTTTCTATTTCCAATTAAAACAAAAAATAAGCCGATTAACAAGGCTTCCAATATCATACAAACACCCACTTACATAATAACATAAATCATTGCATACTTAACTAATTTATTTATAAATAATTATCCTCCGATACATGAAATTAAATTAATTAAAAAAGGACTTTTCAGTCCTTTGATTTTATTACTAAACAGTTACCACTGTGTATGGTGAGCTCTGCAAAGTCTTTCACTATTTCATTGCTCACTCCCAAGGTGGAATTTAATTTAATATTCAATTCATCCGTTTCATAGAGCAATCCCTTTGAAGAAACTGTTACATCTTCCTCTATGGGAACTATGCTCAAGTACTTAAATCCGTCTTTATACAACTTGAGTTCAGCCTTTTCGCAATAGATA
>JAUNLL010000037.1:9262-14307 GCA_030532275.1 Peptoniphilus sp.
CTACTATCTTTGCCTGACATAGGCCATATAATCTTCTAAGCAAAAATATATTTGCCATGGTGTGATCAAACCTAGTGCCTATTGCCGACAGTATATTTATCTCTTGACATTTCCTTTCAAGAAGTGCTTCAATGGCTATTTCCGTGTCTGTGTAGTCCTTCTTTGTCGGGTATTTTTTAATAGGAATTTTATTCTCTTCGATAAATTTCAAAGCCTGTTCGTCAGAGGAGTCGAAATCTCCCACCGCCATATCAGGGATGATGTCCGTGCCTATTAAATTTTTTATTCCTGAGTCTGCACAGACTATAAAACTGTCTTGAGCGTATTTATACAATAGATCCTTGCTAATTTCATATCCGCCCGTCAATAAAAGCCCTCTCATTTTTTTATTCTTTTAAATTTAATCATTTCATCATAGGGATTGGGCTTGGAAAAAATAGCTGAGCCTGCCACCAATATGTCCGCTCCTCGCTCATACAATTCTTGAGCATTTGACAGATTTACTCCACCGTCTACTTCTATCAAACACTTTGAAGATCTGCTCTTGATGAACTGTGCTGCCTTTTCTATTTTTCTAAGAGTGGAATCTATGAATTTTTGTCCTCCAAATCCCGGATTTACGGACATTAAAAGAAGTAAGTCGATATCGTCTATGATGTATTCAAGTATGCTCAAATCCTCCGCCGGATTTAACACCACACCACTTTTAATACCGTGGGATCTTATTGAGTTTAGAGTTCTATTTAAATGCGTAGTTGAACCGGGATGCACGGATATGATATCAGCACCCGCCTTTGCAAAACTCTCTATATAATTTTCGGGATTGTTTATCATCAGATGCACGTCAAAGGGAATATCTGTAAGAGCTCTCAACTGTCCAACTATTGCCGGCCCTATGGAAATGTTAGGTACATAGTTTCCGTCCATGACGTCCACATGTATGAAATCCACTTCCGCTTTGTTCATATAATCAAAATCTCTTTTTATATCGGTAAAATCACAGGATAAAATTGAAGGTGATATCATCAGTACTGCTCCCTTTCTTTTAATTCTCTATATATACTCAAGTAGTTATCGTACCTGGATTGTGCGACTAATCCTTTTTCTAAAAACTCTTTGACTTTGCATTGAGGTTCATCTATGTGCAGGCAATCATTAAATCTGCAGCCCTTTGATAACTCGTGAAACTCTCTGAAATAATCTTTCAATTCTTCGGCAGGTATGTCCAGGTCTATGCTTGAAAATCCGGGAGTGTCGAAGAGATAGGTATCTTCTTCTCCGCTGAATATCTCCACATGTCTGGTGGTGTGCTTTCCTCTTCTCGTCTTTTCCGATACATCGCCAATCAATATATCTTTCTTTAAAATATGAGATGCTATGGTTGATTTACCCGCTGCAGAAACTCCGCTCAAGGCTGTGGTTTTTCCTCTCAAATACTCTCTCAACAGATCTATGGTAAAGGTATACTTGTAGGATATCATAAAGCTCTTGAAACCGGATTTTCTGTAAATCTCTAAAAGATTTTCAGCAGCCTTTTTATCCAGATCATACTTGTTGACAGCGATTAAAACATCCACTTTATTTTCATAGCCACATATCATTTTATCTATCAGGTTTAAATTGTAGTCAGGGTCCTTGGTGGGAATTACTATCAAAACTTGATCCACATTTGCAACGGCCGGTCTGGTGAGCATATTTTTCCTGGGATATACTTTTTCAATATATCCCAGTGTACTGCCTTCGATTTTAAATTCAACGTCGTCGCCCACAAGAGGTTTTATGGAATCATTTCTGAAACTCCCCTTGGCTCTGGTTTCATAGGTTTCGGAACCGCTTTTAACATAATAAAATCCGCCCAAAAGCTTTGTTATTTTACCTTTCATATACGCTCCTAATGAATTTCTTTAGTTTCGACTTTTTCTCCATCAATATACACTTCGAATACATCGCCCTTGGAAACATATTGAAGAGTTACAGTTATATCCCCTTCAGAGGATTCCTTGTTGTAATCGTATATTTTGTATTCATCTCCGCCGATGGTGCGTCGCCAAATGACCACATTGTGTCTTCCGTCATCATCAGGCATCTTCACAGTCAACGAACCGGGAAGATCTCCGGCAGGTTCTTCGGGAGTTGTGGATGGGTTGTTCGTTTCGCTTCCTTCATCGGTTTTTTCTTCCGGCCCCGTGGTTACATAAAGGGTTATTTCCGTTCCCTTGTCCGCTTCGTCCTTGGGTTCAAAATCCACTACATCGCCCACGTCCAATCCCGTGTACTTGATCTCTTCTATCTTTACGACAAATCCCAATCCTTCGAGCGTCGCCTTCGCTTCTGCATTATTTACTCCTCTTAAATTAGGTATCTTTTGCGATAGATCTTCTTTGCCCTTGGATACATATACAGTTAAGTTTTTGTCATTTACAACTTCACTTCCTGCTATGGGGTCTTGTTTTATTACTTGATTTTCCTCATATTCATCGGAGTATTCCAATTCTATATTGTTGATTGTAAGTCCTGCTTCCGCCACTAAAGCCTGTGCTTCTTCAATGGTTTTGCCCAATAGATCGGGGACTTCTATTACATCTTTCAATACATTTATCTTCACCTTTACGGAAGAGCCTTGTTCAACTTCTGTGTCAGGTTCCGGATTTTGTTCAAGTACTTCTCTATTGGCCTTTTCATAATCATCTGCAAAATCCGCATCCATAATCAGTCCCAATTTTTCCAATTCCTCTCTGGCTTGGTCTTGACTCTTGCCCACAAGGGAAGGCACTCTTACTCTTTGTACTTCCACAATGGGATTGTCCTCAGGTTTGTCCTTCATCATCTTGGGAACGATGTACAGCAACATAAAGGCTAAAAGAATCGCCGTCAACACTCCCAAAAATATGGGTAGTGAGGAATTTTTCTTCTCGACTTTGTTTTTTGTATACCTGGGTTCTTCTCTCTTGTAATTTTTCCTTTCCAGTATGGGTGATGACTTAACTCCGGTCTTTGAAATAGGGCCTGTCTGTGTTCTGTAATTTACAGTACCCGTTCTTCCCAATTGAATATTTTTTATATCTCTTATCAGCAAGTAGACATCTGTATACCTGTCCTGAGGATCCTTCATGGTCATCTTGCTCACTATTTGATCGGCATATTGTGATACTTGAGGATTTTTAGAAGAAGGCAGAGGCATATTGCTTTGCACTTGCATTAGAGCCACAGATACGGGATTTTCCGCATCAAAGGGCAACTCTCCCGTGAGCATCTCATAGAGGACTATTCCCAAGGAATATATATCGGATCTGTTGTCCACCTTTGCTCCTCTTGCCTGCTCCGGTGAAAAATAATGCACTGAACCCATAATGGCGTTTGTTGCGGTAACTGTTGCGTTATCCGCTATCCTAGCTATGCCGAAGTCCGTCACCTTTATCCTGTCGTCCTTGGTTATCATTATGTTTTGCGATTTAATATCCCTGTGGACTATTCCCTTTGAATGTGCCACTTTCAAGGCTTCAGCTATTTGAACGGTGTAGTTCAGAGAATTTTTTTCACTGAGTTTTCCCTCTTCTTGAATTTTTTCCTTCAGAGTTATTCCGTCGATGTATTCCATCACTATGTAGTGAACTTTTTCTTCATCGATCTCCTCAGTGCCTACATCGTATATGCTGACTATATTAGGATGAGATATACTTGCCGCTGCAAGGGATTCTCTTTTGAATTTTCTAATAAAATTGTTGTCGCTGTTATATTCGGATTTAAGAGTTTTTATTGCGACTATTCTATCCAACCTTCTGCAATGGGCTTTGTACACATCTCCCATGCCTCCGGTGCCAATTTTTTGTAGAATTTCGTATCTGTTACCCAAAATTTTACCTATCATATTTTCCACCTACTAACTGTATATTAATATCAACGTAATATTGTCTATGCCTCCGTTGGCAAGCGCTTCGTCAATGAGTTTCTCTCCGACTTCTTCAGTTTTTTCCCCTTTGATTATGGAAAATAATCTGTCTTCCGAAATCATATTGCTGAGTCCGTCAGAACATATAAGATATTTGTTTTCTTTATTGAACTGTATTTTATTGACTTCAATATCTAAGTCTTCCGATGTTCCCAATGCCTTTGTGAGTACGTTCTTCTTGGGATGGGATTCGGCTTCGTCCTTACTTATTTCGCCTATTTCAATCAAGTAGTTAACGAAGGAATCATCCTGCGTTATCTGCTTGATCTCTCGATCGTCTATTTCATAAATTCTGCTGTCGCCTACATTTATATAGAAAACACTGTCTTCAAATATGTATATGAGCGAGAGAGTCGTGCCCATTCCTCTGTATTTCAGGTTTTCCCTTGACATATTGTATATTTCTTCATTGGCTTCTCTCACAGAGTCCACCAATATGGTCGCAAGATCTTCCTCTGAATTTATTTCCGTGTTCATCAAATCTTCTTTTAAAATTGAAACCGCCTTTTGGCTTGCGATTTCTCCGGCTTTATGGCCTCCCATTCCGTCGGCAATTATAAAAAATTTAAGATTTTTTTCATCTACAATAAAGGAATCTTCGTTGTTTTCTCTGACTAATCCTTTATTGCTCAGGGCTATGAATTTTATCACTGTTACTCTCCTTGTAATTTCGTCTTAATTGACCGCAAGAAGCATTTATATCGGCTCCCAGCTCTCTTCTAATTGTAACATTTAATCTCATGTCTTCAAGTTTTTTTCTGAAATGTTCTATTTCCCTATTGTCAGGTCTGTCTTTTCTGTATTCATCTATGGGATTTAATGGAATTAAATTTATATGGCTGTTTATGCCTTGAAGCAATCTCCTCAATTCCTGAGCATTTTTTTCCAGGTCATTTACTCCCTTTATCAAGGTGTATTCCACAGTAAGACTTGTATTTGTCTGTTCCGTGTAGTATTTACAGGCTGCCAAGGCTTCTTCGATGCTGTATTTTCTATTTATGGGCATGAGTTCGCTTCTGTTTTTATTGTCGGTGTTATGGAGGGAAAGCGCCAGGGTCACGGGCAGTTTCTCATCTGCAAATTTATATATATTTTC
>JAUNLL010000038.1 GCA_030532275.1 Peptoniphilus sp.
ATGAGATATTTATTGAAAGATTTGCCATAATATTATTTAAAGATAAAAAAATAAGGAGTGGTTTCACTCCTTAAATTATTTTTACACCTTCATCTATCACTTTCAGCTCTTCTATTCTCCAGTTGTCTAGTGTTTGAGCATTTTTCAATTTCTCCAAAAGTTGAGCATTCTCTCCGTCGCTTATGACTATTAAGCTGGGACCTGCTCCCGATATGAACAGGACCGCTCCTTCTGAATTTGCCCTTTCCTTAAATACTTCATAATCCCTTATCAATTTTTTTCTATAAGGTTCATGCAATACGTCCTTGGCAGCTCCTCTTAGCAGGTTAAAATCTCCCACTCTAAGAGCTTGTGTGACTAAATTCGCCCTGGAAATATTAAACACGGCATTGGCCAAGGTCGTTTCCTTGGGTACAACTTCCCTTGCTGTCTTTGTTTTAAGTTCAAAATCCGGTATCAATAGGTATATGGCAAATCTTTCGCTCACGTCGGTCTTATAGTAATATATTTCATCCCCTTCTACAAAAGAGCATACATGTCCGCCCATGAGAGCAGGTGCCACATTGTCAGGATGTCCTTCGATTTCCGTGGCGTATTTCAAAAGAGTGTCCTCATCTAAGTGTAGTCCGCTGTTTTCATTGGCAAATACCAAACTGGATACTATGCATGCAGCTGAACTTCCCAATCCTCTGGACATGGGTATATCTCCTGTTACCTTAATTTGTAAATCGGGAGTTTTTAGGTTGTTTTTTTTGTAAAAGAAATCGACGGATTGATACATAAGTGATTTTTCAGTTTCTGAATCTGTCTTATCTGAAAGAATAAAATGGAAATCATTGTACAAATTAAGTGCAATCCCCATGCAATCATATCCGGGACCTAAATTTGCGCTGGTGGCAGGTACTCTAACTATCAAAATAATATCTCCTTTATCACATCTCTAATGCCGTCTTTTTCTATTTCTATTTTTTGAGTAACTTCTTTTCTCAACAAATTTTTAAAATTATCGTCAGCTTTTATTCCCGTTTTTTCTTCCACTACATCTATTGCGGAAATTTCATCTTCATAATCTATGGATAGAGCCTTTGCAATGGATTCTGCGAATTTAAAGGGAGAAGCTGTGGCTGCGGCTAGGACTTTGCCTCCCTGATCTTTTATGTATTCTGCGGCAGATTTTGTTGCGATGGCGGAGTGAGTATCCACCAAGTATCCGAATTTTTCATAGACGGCTGATATTTCCTCCAAAGTTTTTTCATCATCGTAGCAATAGCCGTATATTCCATTTATTTTTTCCTTGGGAAGCACATACTTTCCTTCTGTTTTTAAATCCTTCATAAGAGCATCTACATACTCCGTATCCTCATTCAATTCATAGTACAAAAATCTCTCCAAGTTAGACGATATGAGTATGTCCATGGAAGGCGAGTTGGTGGTGTGGAATTGTCTGTTTATATCGTAAATCCCCGTGTTTATAAAATCAGTAAGTATGTTGTTTTTATTGGATCCGCAGATTAAATCTCCCAGAGGCAGTCCCATTTTCTTGGCTAGATATGCCGCTAATATGTTGCCGAAGTTGCCTGTGGGAACTGATACGGATACCCTTTCTCCTCTTTCTATTTCTCCGTCCTTGACCAATTGGAAGTAGGAGTAGAAGTAGTAGACGATTTGAGGAACAAGTCTGCCTATGTTGATGGAATTGGCTGAAGATAGAAGATAGTTTTTCTCTTCCAAATATTTTTTAAATTCTCCGTCGTTGAAGATTTCCTTGAGGGCAGATTGCGCATCGTCAAAATTTCCCTTTACGGCGACGGCGTGGGTATTTTCTCCATCTATTGTGACCATTTGCCTTCTTTGTATTTCACTTATTCCCTTAGTGGGATAGAATACTATGATCTCCGTGTTTTCCACGCCTTTAAATCCATATAGAGCCGCTGAACCGGTATCTCCCGATGTAGCTGTCAATATGAGGATTTTTTTGTCGATATTTTTCTTTTTTAAGGACAGCGATACAAGCCTTGGAAGCAAACTCATGGCAAAATCCTTAAAGGCATAGGTTTGTCCGTGGAACAACTCCATTACATAGACATCATCTATTTTTTTGATGGGCAGTATTTCCGGCTCAAAAGTCTTGTAGGCCTCATCGATTTCATGAAACAAGGCCTCTCTATCCATATCGTCAAAAATAGAGGATATGACTTTTTTTGCGTAGTCAACATATTCAAAGGAATCTATTTCCTCCGATGTTATATCTATTTTTCCAAGTTTTTCAGGTACATAAAGTCCTCCGTCGTCGGCAAGACCTCTTAAAATTGCTTCATAACTGGAATCTGTTTCGGATTTACCTCTTGTGCTTAAAAATTTCATTTTTTCACCTATATTCTGATTTGACCCTTTCCTAAAATAACATATTTTTCACTTGTGAGTTCCTCAAGACCCACAGGTCCTCTTGCATGCAATTTTTGCGTGGATATTCCTATTTCAGCTCCTTTGCCGAAGGCTCCTCCGTCAGTAAATCTTGAGCTTGCATTTACATATACACAGGCTGAATCCACTTCATTTAAAAATTTCATGGCATTTTCATAATTTTCCGTGACTATGACGTCGGAGTGATGGGTGGAATACTTGTAAATGTGTTCTATGGCCTCATCTAATCCGCTCACCACTTTTACACTCATCTTGTAATCTAGGTATTCTCTTGCGTACTCCTCTTCAGTGGCAGGTTTTACATTTTTGAGCTTCTTCTGAGTTTTTTCACAGCCAAAGACTTCTATATTGTATTCATCTATTATTTCTTGCAGTCCTTTGTAGAAATCATCCTCTACCGCTTCACTTATGAGCAGGCTCTCCATAGCATTGCACACGCCCACTCTGGTGGTCTTTGCGTTTTTAAAGATATTAAGAGCCATGTCGATTTTAGCGCTGTCATCCACATACAGGTGACAATTTCCCACTCCCGTTTCAAGTACGGGGACCGAGGCATTTTCCATCACGGAATTTATCAGTCTTGCAGAACCTCTGGGTATGAGCAAATCTATATAGCCCTTTAGTTTCATCAGTTCCACTGAAGATTCTCTGCTTGTATCATCTATAAAACTTATGATATTAGCATCGTGTCCCAAATCTTCTATGGCTTCCTTTATGGATTTTGCTATGGCTCTATTTGAATTGACGGCTTCCTTTCCCCCTCTTAATATCAAAGCGTTGGAGGATTTTATGGCCAATATGGAAGCATCCAGGGTTACATTGGGTCTGGATTCGTAAATCATGCCTATTACTCCAATGGGAACTTTTCTCTTTCCTATTACAAGTCCATTTTCTAGAGTGGTGACTTCGGACATGGAGCCTATGGGATCTTTCAGATCCACAACTTCGTCTATGGATTCCGCCATGGCTTTTATTCTATTTTCATCAAGGTAAAGCCTGTCTAAAAGTCCTTCGCTCATTCCGGACTCCTTCGCCTTTTCCACATCCAATTTATTCGCTTCTATTATATTGTCCATGTTCTTTAACAAAAAGGCCTTGATATTTTTCAGTATTTTATTTTTTTCCGCCGTATTTAACTTTGCAAGTTCTTTTCCTGCAATTTTTGAATTTCTCCCTATATTTTTAAGATTCTCTTGTAAAGATAGTTCCAATATTTTCTCCCCTTATTATTTTTCTTATCACACTAAAATCTTTAGAATTGGCAATTACTACATCTATATTTTTATCAATGCACAGTTTGGCTGCGTTGAGCTTGGTGCACATACCTCCTGTACCCAGGAAGGATGATGAGCCCTTTGCCATCTTCTGCAAATTTTCGCTTATCTCCGTTACTCGCTCTATGAATTTCGCATCGGGATTTTTATTGGGATCGTCGCTGTACAACCCGTCTATATCCGATAGCAATATCAACAAGTCCGCATCTATCATCCTTGCAACCACCGCTGACAAAGTATCGTTATCTCCAAATTCTATCTCAAAGGTGGATATGGTGTCATTTTCGTTGACCACGGGTATCACATTCATCTTCAACAATTCGTTAAAGGTATTGATGGCATTTACCCTCATTATTTCATCGATTTCAATCTGTCTTGTAAGCAGAATTTGACTTGCACAGTAGTCATATACGTTAAATGCTCTGTTATACGTATTCATAAGTGCCACTTGCCCCACGGAGGATGCCGCCTGTTTACCTACCACATCTCTCGGTCTGGATTTCAAATTAAGCCTTTTGGCACCTGCGGCTATGGAACCGGAAGAAACCAGCACCACTTCAAGTCCGTGATTTTTTAAATTAGACAGCTCCCATGCCAAATCATCTATTCTTGACAAATTTATAATTCCATTGTCATGTGTGATGGATGATGAACCCACCTTCACAACGACCCTTTTGTACTTGCTCAATCCCTTCAAATCTATCACTTCCCAACAAATATTGTAACCATATTACTATATAGCATATCCTTTTTCAATATTCATAAATTTTAAAAATAAATATCATTAAAATTTAATTTTAATTTTATTTTATGCTATAATTAGTCTAATTATATTAAGGAGTTGAGTGAAATGTATAAAATTTTAACTAAGGCTGAGATTGCTCCGGAAACAGTGCAAATGAGTATTTTAGCTCCCAAAGTTGCCGCTTCAGCACTTCCCGGACAATTTGTCATAGTCATCGCCGACAAATATTCAGAAAGAATTCCCCTTACAATTTGTGACTATGATGTAAAAGCCGGAACTGTTGACATAGTTATCAAAATCGCAGGCGATTCCACAAGAAAAATTTCCGAATTACAAGTAGGAGAATATATACACGACTTTGTAGGACCCCTTGGAAATCCCAGTGAAATGGTCTATGAAGACCTTGAAGAACTAAAGAAGAAAAATATTTTATTCGTAGGTGGCGGTGCAGGTATAGCTCCTGTATATTGTCAAATTAAATGGTGCCATGAAAACGGCATAGGCGCAGACGTATTAATCGGTGCCAGATCTGAAGAGCACTTGATTTTAAGAAAAGAATTAGAAGAAGTTACAAGAGACCTTTACATATGTACAGATGACGGCTCCGTGGGAAGAAAAGGTGTAGTAACTGAAGAAATAGCTAACCTCGTAGAAAATAAAGGCATCAAGTACGACCACATCATAGCCATAGGACCTATGATAATGATGAAATTCGTATGTCTACAAACTGCAAAATACAACATAAAGACCACCGTATCCTTAAACCCCATAATGGTAGACGGTACCGGAATGTGTGGAGCTTGTAGATGTAAAGTCGGCGGAGAAACTAAATTTGCTTGCGTAGACGGTCCTGAATTTGACGGTCACTTAGTTGATTTTGATTTGGCAATGACAAGACAAAGACAATACAAAGATGCAAAATCAAGAAAATTCTCTCAATTAGATCAAGTTAAACCCGGAACTCCTAATGACTTTGTAAAACAACAAGAAGCTCACAAGCTGGAAGACGAATTGAGCGAAGGAAAATCTGAAACAGATAAAAAATCAGATAGATTTGTAAGAGTACCCATCACAAACCAAGATCCCGACGTGAGAATCAACAACTTTGACGAAGTATGTCTTGGATACACTGAAGAAGAAGCCATTAAAGAAGCACAAAGATGCTTAAACTGTAAAAACCCCCTATGCGTAGGCGGATGTCCAGTATCCATAGATATCCCCGGATTCATCAAAGAAATTGCCAACGGAAATATTGAACAAGCTGCAAAAGTCCTAGCACGTTATACAACACTTCCCGCAGTTTGCGGTAGAGTTTGTCCTCAAGAAACTCAATGCGAAGAAAGATGTATACTGGGCAAACGTGGAGAACCCGTAGCCATAGGTAAACTGGAAAGATTCGCAGCAGACTATGCAAGACGCAACAACATAAACCTAAATAACAAACCCGCATCAAACGGCAAAAAAATAGCAGTTGTAGGAGCAGGACCTTCAGGACTTACCTGCGCAGGCGAACTTGCAAAAATGGGATATGAAGTCACAATCTTCGAAGCACTTCACATCTCAGGCGGAGTACTTGTTTACGGAATCCCTGAATTCAGACTTCCCGACGAAGTAGTCAACCACGAAGTTGAAAACATCAAAGAATTGGGCGTTACAATAAACAACGACGAAGTAGTAGGTAAAACAGTCACAATAGACAACCTTATAAAAGAAGAAGGCTTTGAAGCAGTATTTATAGGATCAGGTGCAGGACTTCCAAAATTCATGAACATCCCCGGAGAAGAATTTAACGGTGTATTCTCAGCAAATGAATTCCTCACAAGAGTAAACCTTATGAGAGCCTTCGAAGAAGGATACGAAACTCCAATATTTGTCGGTGAAAAAACAGCCGTAGTAGGTGGAGGAAACGTAGCAATGGACGCTGCAAGAGTTGCAAAACGTATGGGCAGCGACGTAACCATACTATACAGAAGAACCGATGCCGAACTACCTGCAAGACGTGAAGAAATCGAACACGCCAAAGAAGAAGGCATCAGATTTGAAATGCTGACAGCTCCCGTTGAACTTGTAGCAGATGAAAACGGAAATGTAAAATCCGTAAAATGCATAAGAAACAAACTGGGCGAACCCGACGCATCAGGACGTAGAAGACCCGTTCCCATAGAAGGTTCAGAATTCGAAGAAGAATTCCAAACAGTAATTATGGCACTGGGAACATCTCCCAACCCCTTAATCGCAAAAACAACAGATAACCTTGAAACTGCAAGTTGGGGCGGAATAATAACCGACGACTTCGGAAAAACTTCAAGAGAAGAAATCTATGCAGGTGGAGATGCCGTAACAGGATCAGCAACAGTAATACTTGCCATGGGTGCAGGTAAGACAGCAGCAGCAAAAATAGACGAATATTTAAGAAACAAAGACAATTAAAATACATTTAAAATAATTGCAAAAAGCAGCTTATCTTTTCCAAGACAAGCTGCTTTTTTACTCTACAAGTAGAATCAATTTCCCAAATTTTTATTTATCTCCTCTGCAGACTTTTCCACTTCAATTTCTTTTATTAATTCTCTCCCCTATTTAACAAAAATACCTCCTCACTGATTTTTTCTCAATGAGGAGGTACAAATAATTATTTCATCCTAAGTCTTTTAATTTCTCTGTGTATTTGTTCTTCTAATTCGGGTATGTCCTTTTCGTTGTTTAACAATACATCTGCGTATTTTACTTTGCTTTCTATGTTCATCTGAGAGCTTATTTTCTTCAAGGCTTCTTCTCTCTGAATATCATCTCTTTTAATCAATCTTGCTATTTGAGTTTCCATGGGAACATAGACGAGCCAAATTTCATCATAGATCAATCGGTTATTCTTTTTTTCAATCAATTCAATTAGTAGAGGTATATCTACGAAAATTATTTTTTCTTGGGATTCACCAATGGTCTGTATGAGTTTTGCAAATATTTTTCCATGTACTATTTTATTGAGGGTTTCAAGCCTTGATTTATCTTCAAATACGTACTTGGATAGGGCTTTTCTGTCGAATACTCCCCTTTGCGTGAAATTCATTCCATATGCTCGATTTATCTCTTCGGTAACTTCTCTATCTTCGTAAAGTTCATGTCCGATTTTGTCCAAGTCTATTATCTGAAATCCCATATCTTTTATTATTCTTGCCGCTGTGGATTTGCCCGTGGAAATGCTGCCCGTAAGTGCAATGATTTTTTTATCGTGAAAGATCACTCCGTCCGAAGGTGAATCAGATATTAAACTTTTTTGTGTTGAGTTATTATTTTGTATCATATAGGCTACTTCCCGTGTTCATATCTACTTTTAAATCCACTGCCATTTCCACTGCTGATTCCATGATTTCTCGCATTAAATTCTCCACAGCTTCTACTTCATCATCGTGAGCATCTACTATCAGTTCGTCGTGTATTTGAAGTATCAGTTTGGATTTCATTTTTTTAGCTTTGAGTTCATTGTATATCTTTACCATTGCGATTTTGATTATGTCTGCTGCAGATCCTTGAATGGGCGTGTTTATGGCTATCCTTTCTCCAAAGGATCTGATGTTGAAGTTCTTGGCTTTGAGTTCGGGAATGTATCTTCTTCTGTTTAAAATAGTCTTTACATATCCGTCTTTCTTGGCCTTTTCCACTTCTTCCTTCATAAATATTTTTATTCCTTGGTAATGTTCCAAGTATTTATTTATATAATCTTCGGCAACTTTTCTCGGGATATTCAAGTTTTGTGATAAGCCGTAGTCGGAAATTCCGTACACTATTCCGAAGTTAACTGCCTTTGCTCTTGAACGAAGATCTGATGTCACATCTTCAAAGTCCACGTTAAAGACTTGGGATGCCGTTCTTCTGTGAATATCTTCGTCATTGTTGAATGCTTCAATCATATTTGCATCCTTTGATACGGAGGCCAACACTCTAAGTTCTATTTGAGAATAGTCGGCATCTACCAACATATGTCCTTCCGATGCCAAGAAGGCCTTTCTTATCAATCTCCCCTCCTCCGTCTTGATGGGAATATTTTGAAGATTGGGTTCCGTGGATGAAATTCTTCCCGTGGAAGTAACTGTTTGATTGAAATGAGAGTGTATTCTGCCCGTGTTTTCATTTATCAATTCCTTTAATCCCTCCACATAGGTGGATTTCAGTTTTGCTAATTTTCTATATTCCAATACAAATTCAGCTATTTCAGCTTCCGGTCTCAATTTTTCCAAAACGTCGGCACTGGTGGAATAACCCGTCTTTGTCTTTTTGATTACGGGCAGTCCCATTTTTTCAAATAGTATTTCACCCAGCTTTTTCGGGGAATTGATGTTGAATTCTTCCTCCGCCTCTTCGTAGATTTTTCTTTCCAAATCGCCTATTTTATCGTCTAAATCAGCTCCTATTTCGTCCAAAGTGGATTTCTTCGTCCTTATACCCAAGTACTCCATGGAACTTAATACTTTGACCAAGGGCAGTTCCACATCATTAAAGAGGCTAAGCATATCCTGCTCCTTGATTTTTTCAATCTGTTCTTCTCTTATGGCATATACGCTGTTTAAATAGAAGGAAAAGTATTTATTTAGTTCTTCTTCATCTAGATCACTGTAATTTATCCTTTTTTTGCCCTTGCCTAACAAATCCTCTTCAGTCTTGTAATTGAACCCGAAATATTCATTGGAGAGGTTGTTTATATCGTAATCGGACATGGTTGAGTTCAATATATATTCGGCAATTTTAGTGTCGTGGGTGTAGTTTTGAATCTCTATATCGAAGCCGTGCAAAATCATTAGGTCTTCCTTTAACTCATGTCCGATCTTTTCGATCTTTTGTGATTCAAAGACTTCTTTAAAATCTTTAATTGAGAGATCCTCTCCAAATTTAAAGATAGCGGGTTCTTTGTTCTTCACCTTTATGGCTATGTGGCTCGGAAAGACCTTTCTGTATATTTTTCCGTCGGAAATTATCTTAAAGGCAAAGGACTTGTCCCTTTTTATCTCCTCTAAGATTTCTTCAACAGTTATGGATCTGTAACTTAAATTGCTTTCAGAGGTTTTGTCGGCATTGTCACTTTGATATTCTTCTGGAAGTCTTTTTATGAGCGTGTTAAATTCAAAATCTCTGTATATCTCATAGAGTTTCGGATAATCATAATCCCTTCGTTTGAAATCCTCCAGACTTTCATCTATGGGAACATTTTTTATTATGGTTCCAAGTCTTTTACTCATAAATGCCTGCGCTTTATTTTCGGATAAGTTTTCTAACAATTTTTTGCCCGATACTTTTTCTAAGTTGTCATATAGATTTTCAATTGTGTGAAATTGATGAAGAAGTTTCAACGCGGTTTTTTCTCCAACTCCCGGCACTCCGGGAATATTGTCGGAGGCATCTCCCATCAGACCCTTTAAGTCGATGAGTTGGTTCGGTGTCAAATCGTATTCTTCCGCTATGCTCTCCTTTGAAATTATGTTCATTTCCGTTATGCCTTTTTTCGTAAAGAGGACCTTTACCCTATCATCTACTAATTGGAAATAATCTCTGTCGCCGGTCAACAGATAGGTTTCATAGTTTTCTTTTTTCGCCATTTCAGCAATTGTGCCTGCTATGTCATCGGCCTCGTATACAGGAGATTCAAGAGTGGGTATGTTCATCAGATCTAAAATTTCCCTGACTATGGGAAACTGTTGTTCAAGTTCCGTGGGAGTTTTTTGTCTTGTCCCCTTGTATTCTTTGAAAATGTCCGTTCTGAAAGTCTTTCCCTTCATGTCGAAACACACCGCCACATGGTTGGGATTTACTTTGTCGATGGCATTTTCAAGCATGGAAATAAATCCGTAAATGGCATTGGTGTACACTCCCTTTTTCGTCTTTAGCAAAGGAAGAGCGTAAAAAGCTCTAAAAAACAGAGATGAACCGTCTATAATTAAAATTCTGTTATCCAAAAATATCACTCCTTAGAGAAGATTATACAGTATAAATAAAATATTAATAATATAAATTTAATTTCTGTATTGATTTATTGTAAATAAAGTGTTAAATTATATAGGTACCTGAGCCAAAGTGACGGAATTGGCAGACGTACCAGACTCAAAATCTGGCGATGGCAACATCATGCGGGTTCAAGTCCCGCCTTTGGTACCATACAATATAGTATTTTTACAAATCATTACAAATGGCTAAAAATACAGACTAAGCACGTATTTCATAAAGTTAATACGTGCTTTTTATGTGTTTTTATTCCTTTTTACGCTTGCGTTACCAACTCGTTACCAACTTTTAAGTGCAGTGGTTTTTTATTGTCAGTATGACGGTCAAGATATAAACAATTAAAAATATCGACTCATCGCAGGACAAGTCGATATTTAAAGTTTTTATTTAATTTTTGAGAATATCATTTTTAGAATGCCGGTATTATGGCACCTTGATATTTTTCTTCAATAAATTCTTTCACATCGTCAGAATTTAAAATTTCCATGAATTTTTTGAATTTTTCTTTTTCTTCTTCGCCCGTTCTCACAACTACTATATTAGCATAGGGTGAATCCTTGGGTTCTATCAAAAGTGAATCTTCTGTGGGACTAAGTCCTGCTCCTATTGCAAAGTTTGAGTTTATTATGGCTGCTGCCGCATCCTTGTAAGTGTTGGGGATGTTTTGAGCATCCATGGGCACGAAGGTCAAGTTCTTTGGATTTTCAGCTATGTCATTTTCTGTGGAGCTTAGGTTTGTGTTGTCTTCTAGTTTGATTATTCCTTCCTTGTCCAGCATTATTAATGCTCTTCCACCATTTGTGGGGTCGTTGGGAATTATTATTTCATCTTTTTCTTGAAGTTCATCAAGTGATGAGAGTTTATCTGAATACACTGCCATGGGTTCAATGTGAACTCCTCCTATGGAAACTAAATCCAATTTGTTTTGTGCCGCAAATTCATCTAAGTAAGGTTTATGTTGAAAG
The DNA here is from genome assembly GCA_030532275.1 of Peptoniphilus sp. Taxonomy (GTDB): domain Bacteria; phylum Bacillota; class Clostridia; order Tissierellales; family Peptoniphilaceae; genus Peptoniphilus_E. Next base: position 11,400 of record JAUNLL010000038.1, read on the forward strand.
AAATTGGCATCTAAATCTCCTGCTGCCAATTGTTCATTGGGTTGAATGTAGTCGTCAAATACTACAATTTCAACTTCAAGTCCAGCATCTTTGAATTGTTGCTCAAAGGCTTTGATGATCTCCTCATGGGGTACCGGAGTTACACCTATTACTATCTTGTTGTCCTCTGCAGGATTAACTGCTTCTTCCTTTTTGTTATTTCCGCCGGCACAGCCTACTAAAAGCAATGAAAGCGTCAATAAAATCAATATTTTCTTCATTTTTCCTCCTCCTTATTTTTTATCTATTTTCTTTTCAAGATAATTGCCGAACAATTGTATTACTTGCACAAAGGCCACTATTATTATTACAGACACCCACAGTATGTCCGTCCTCTTGTAGGTGTATCCATATCGCACGGCTACTTCTCCCAATCCTCCGCCTCCGACGGCTCCTGCCATGGCCGAATATCCTATTATATTTATTATCATCATGGTGATTCCGTTTACAATTTGGGGCATTGCCTCAGGTATCAAAACACGAAATACTATTTGAGCATCATTTGATCCTATGGATTTAGCCGCTTCAAGAATTCCCCTGTCCACTTGCGCAAGATAGCCTTCCATCAATCTCCCGAAAAAGGGTATCGCAGCAACGCTAAGGGGTATGATGGTAGCTGCTGTACCGTAGGATTTACCCACTATGAACCGCATTACAGGTATCAGAATCAACATCAATATTATAAAAGGAACCGAACGTAAAAAGTTGACTACGGAATCCAGTACGGAGTAGAGCTTTTGATTTTCTTTCAATCCTCCCTGACGTGTCAGTACCAAAATTATCCCCAAGGGCATTCCGAACAACACGGATATGAAGGATGATACAAAGACCAGCACCAAAGTCTGCGGAATTGCCGGCAATATTATTTCCAATATCTCATTCATTGGCAACCACCTCCACAGATATTTTCTTGGCCCTTAAAAAGTCGATGGCCTTTTGTTTTTCGGCTTCTTCTCCGATTATCTCCACTATGAGATGACCGACGGATTTTTTCTTCAACTGATTTATATTTCCCGATATTAGGTTGATATCCACATCAAAACTCTTGATACACTGGGACAAAATAGGTTCTTTGTAATTTGTATCCAAGTAGGCAAGTCTGTATACGCTGTCGCCAAAATTAGTGCTTAAAACCTCCGTTTCCTCATCGGAGCTGCCCATGCTCTTCATAAAAGATCTGGTCATGGGATGCTTGGGATTTTTGAAGAGTTCATCGGTGGTATTTTCTTCGATTATTTTTCCATTTTCCATGACAGCTATTCTGTCGCATATGTTCTTTGCCACTTCCATCTGGTGAGTAATCATGATGATGGTCATATTGTATTCTTCGACTATTTTCTTTAGCAGGCTCAAGATTGACTTCGCATTTGCAGGGTCAAGAGCCGATGTTCCCTCGTCGGAGAGCAAAATCCTAGGATTGGTAGCTATGGCTCTTGCTATGGCCACTCTTTGCTGCTGCCCTCCTGAAAGCTGTGCCGGATAGGCATCTTTCTTGTCCTCAAGATCTATGAAATTCAACAACTCTTCCACTCTTGCCTTCACTTTCTCCTTGGGCGTCTTGATTATCTCAAGGGGATAGGCTATGTTGTTGTAAACGGTCTTCTGCATGAAGAGATTAAAGGATTGAAAAATCATACCTATGTCCTTTCTCTCCTTGAGCAACTCCTCATGATTCAAATCCAATATGGAAACTCCATCTATTATAATCTCTCCGCTCGTAGGTTCTTCAAGCCTGTTGATGCACCTGACCAGCGTGGATTTACCCGCTCCTGAAAGCCCGATTATGCCGTAAATTTCTGAATCATTTACCTTAAAGGATACATCGTCTATCGCTCTTAGAACTCCATTTTCAGAAGTGAAATCTTTTACCAAATTTTTAACTTCTATCATAGTTCCTCCAAATTATATAAAAAAACTCTCTTTGATAAGAGAGCCTCTCTTATCTGCAGTTTACACTTAGGAATTAGCACCTTGCTTTGCAGGTTGCTGGGTTTCATCGGGCCGGTCCCTCCACCTCTCTTGATAAGATAATATATGTATTGTATACTTTATCCAAAATACAGTCAAGAAGTATATGGGGGGTCTGTCAATTATTTATAATGGACAAACCTCCTTTTTGTAAAATTATATACTTCCATTAATTTTCAGCGTCCACGACGATTTCCTTTGGAAATATTTCTTTGCATATGCACATGCTTGCATTTATATGGAAAAAATTAATTTAAACTCATTTGACAAAGGATTCGTAAATGGCTCTTATGGCCTTTTCATATTCCTCTTCTTTTATTCCTACTATTATATTCAACTCACTTGAGCCTTGAATTATCATCTGTATGTTGATGTCTGCATCTGCCAAGGCCTTGAATAATTTCGCCGACACGCCGACTTTATTCTTCATAGCTCTTCCCACTACGGTTATGAGGGCTATTCCGCTTTTCACAGACACATTGCTTGTGTCACAGAAGGTTTTGATCTCACTTAAAATCGTATCGTAGTTGGATGCCAGTTGATTTTCCTTCACTATGAGAGAAATTGAATCTATGGATGTGGGCATGTGTTCCAAGTCGATTTGATTTACTTCCAACACGCTCATGAGTTTTCTGTAGAAAGATTTATCTTCCTTCATTTGAATCATCTCTATATTTATTAACCAGAAGTGTTTTTTTCCGCTTAATCCTGTAA
>JAUNLL010000150.1 GCA_030532275.1 Peptoniphilus sp.
TTATAGTTTCTGGCCTGTGTAATATGAGGTCCATAGAAAGAAAAGGCTTTCTGCTGAATCAATTGTTTTTGCTGTGTTACGGGAATATCACTGGAGGATCCATTGGCAACAAAAACAAAATGCTCATCTAATTTGTCATAATAGCCCATTAACTTTATTCTGGTATTTGTAAATGAAATAATATTGATCTCGTTTGAAAGCTCCTTTATTAACTGGCTCTTTTCATATGGGTTCGTTTCAGTAAGCATGCTGCGTAAGTTTGTGCCAAGATATCCAAAGGACATTTGTTCGACAATCATGGATAAAGTATCGATTGTTTCATCAATGTTATCAATGATACGTTTTAAGTCACTATCAATGCTTATTTGAAGTTCATATGTTGCTTGCCGGTTGGAAAACCAGACAATAAGAAAAGAAAAGATTATAAAAATAAGTAAGGGGCCTATTAAATAAAGGAGTATCAATCTTTTTACAAGAGGTAAATTTTTAATTCGTCTCATATTCTGCTAATGCACTTTCTTCAGTGGGTCCCCAATTACCGTTATCTAAATAACCTTCTGGAAGCATAGGAGGTAAATTAAAATCAGAGTTCATCTGATATACAGTATTGTTGGAAGCACTAGTTAAAATACCATGAACAGCTTCAAATACATGAAATGCCATTTCCATACTGGCGCGGTGTGGTCTGCCTGTTCTGATACCCCATGCCATATCAGCAGTTCCAAGTCCTCTGATAGAACGGCAATAACCATGAGTAAATGGGACAATGATTTCAGGGTTTAAAGGTTTCTTTAAATGCACTGGAGCATTAAAAGTATTTGGATCACCAAGAGACAAAATACCTTTTGTACCATATAACTCTAAATGTGACTGTTCATCCAGAATAGAAGATGAGTTTAAATGTAAAGTAGCAAGAGTTCCACATTTTAACTGAAGCACAGCACATATAATAGTTTCATTATTGTTTTCGATTTTTTCTCCATAGTTTTTGCTTCCGATACGCGTGTTTTTTCTTGAATCTTTGTTTGTTCTGGTCATAGCTGTAATGCTTTTAATTGGACCAAGAATAGATACCAGAGCTGTAAGGTAATAACAGCCTACATCAAATAGAATACTCCCACCTCGCTTATTCAAATGAGGAAGAAATTCTCCAAAAACAGTAAAATTCCGATTTACAGATATTACAGCTGATTGAATATCACCAATTAAGTGATGTTCTACGAGGTAACGAGCTGTTTGTAGACCAGCGCCAAGAAAGGTATCCGGAGCAACTCCGAGTCTGACATTTTTTTCTCTTGCTAATCGCAGAAGTTCTTTTCCTTCGTTCAATTCTACAGCAAGCATTTTTTCTGAGTATACATGCTTTTGGGCTTCCAGTGCCCTTCGAGTAATGTCATAGTGCGCAGTAGGAACCGTTAAGTTTAAAATCAATTCGATTTCATCATTTTGAAGAATTTCGTCAAAAGTACAGGCACAAAGATTATATTTTTCTGCGGTATTTTTTGCCCGTTCTTGGTTTAAATCTGTACAGGCACACACTGAAAGAATTTGAAATTGTTTTAAAGATTCCAGATATGTATCACTGATCATTCCACATCCAACAATAGCTGTTTTCATAGGTTTTATTTCCATACTAATCCTCCTTGAAAATGAAAAATATGTTTGTGGTTTTGCTATAAGTATGACAATTATAGCATAGTGTGTGGAAAATAAAATAGGTAAAAATGACTATAAAAAGGGTAAAAAAATCCTTTTAACAATCATTAAAGAACAAATAACCACTTTATAGAAGATGAATATATGTTTATATTAACTAAAAAGTAATA
>JAUNLL010000151.1:0-293 GCA_030532275.1 Peptoniphilus sp.
GTGGATTTATTACTCAAATTCACACTTTGTCCGATAAAGCTATCAAATTCTTTACTCTTGGCATAAAGGATAGAAAAAATAATAAATACCAGGCCAAAAATTAGAAATATGGCAATTTTTAGGCTCTCTTTGACATAGGAAAAAGAAAATATAAGAGCAAAAAGTGCCAATAAAATTTTTATTTGATCAAATGATTTTGTCTTCTTCAATATTCTATCCTTTCAAGATATAGGCCTCCTGGACCCAGGGTAGGATTTGCCCTTTCATCATTTTCTGGGTCAAGGTAAGAGCTA
>JAUNLL010000151.1:303-1825 GCA_030532275.1 Peptoniphilus sp.
TTCAAAAAATAACTCAAGCTTATCATCATCTCTTATAAAATAAGCCTTATCTATTCGTCTTCTTGTGTTAATTATAGCATCTTTTTGACTAAACATAAAAGCCTTGAAGTCATGTTCCCCTTCTAAAAGCTCAAGTCCCTTAGCAAGTTTATCCAAATCCAAGCTATAGGTGACATTTTCCATGTACTTTCTATAGATAGGATGGAGAACTTTTTTTGTAGAAATAACATATCTGTAAGTCTTCTTGTGGGCTGAAAACCTGGCATGAAAATTCATATCTACTTCTTTAGATGATAATACCAAAATATCATCTGGCAAATATGGAACAAGATGAAAGGAGAACTTGTCCGATCTAATCCTACTTGCTGTAAGAAAGTTTACATATTGGCCTATGGCATGGACTCCTGCATCAGTTCTTCCTGCTGCTATCACTCTGTTATTTTCTCCAGTTACTTTTCTAATTGCTTTTTCTAATTCTTCTTGGATACTTCTTTTCTCAGGTTGGATTTGATAGCCCGAAAAGCCTGAGCCGTCGTATTGAATTTTTAGTAAAATGTTCTTAATGGTCATAGGTAATGAACTATTATTACTCCTGCACAAAAAGCAATGAAGGCTATTAGGCAAATATAGTCGGTTTTTTTCATAAATATTTCGTTAAGTCTAGTCCTGTCTCTTCCTATCCTATATAGTCTTGCCTCCATGGCTGTTGCCAAGTCATCAGAACGATTAAAGGCGTTGATAAAGAGTGGGACTAAAAGTGGGATCATGTTTTTAGCACGATTTATAATATTTCCTGATTCAAAGTCTGCCCCTCTTGCCATCTGTGCCATCTTTATTTTTTGGGCTTCTTGGAAAAGTGTTGGAATAAATCTTAAAGATATTGAAACCATCATAGCAAGCTCGCCTGCTGGAAAACCAAATCTCTTCCATGGAGAAAACAATTTTTCTAGACCAAAGGTTAATTCCATAGGACTGGTTGTATAAGTCAATAAGGATGTAGCAAGGACTATAAGAATTAGTCTAATTATCATAAAGACTGTCTTATAAAGACCCTCTACGGTAGCTGTTAATGGTCCTATTTTAAACAAAAAGTCTCCTGGTGTAGTAAAGAGATTTATTAAACCTGTTATCACAAGGATATATATGAGGGGTTTTAAAGACCATTGCAAGGATTTTACCGGTATCTTTCCAACTCCTACCATAAGAGCAACCAAGACTACAAAGGGAATATAACCCAAAAAACTATCCACAAAAAATATAGTGATTATAAATAGGAATGAAGTTAATATCTTCACTCTAGGATCAAGCCTGTGAATAAAGGTATCGAAAGGTAGATATTGTCCTATACTTACATTATTCATCTTCCCTACCTCCTAAATATTCTTTTAGCTCTTCTACAGCATCTTCCACAGTATATATATCATCTCTTACAGGATTTCCTGCTTTCTTGTATTTTTTCATAAATTTGGTTATTTGTGGGATATCAAGGCTGATTGATTCTAGGTCCTTTTCTGTAAAAGTA
>JAUNLL010000039.1 GCA_030532275.1 Peptoniphilus sp.
GGAATATTCCAAGTCTTTGTTAGTTGCTTCAAAGGGAGATTTACTTCCCGGAAATTTTGCAAAAAATTCTAATAGCGTTTCACTCATATTATTTTCTCCTAATTAAATATGTTTTAGTTCCTCATAATTGTGCAATCTTTTATTTCTCTTTTCCTTCAGCCATATTCCACAATGCAAATTTTGCATGTGTTAAATGGCTTTCGGTTTCCAACTATAACCTGCTAATCCTTCCTATTTGGAGATCTTTATATTTTATCCTGCAATTCTTTAGTATAAGTACACTATCTTCACATAGGTTTTTAAAACTCTTGAATTCTTGGCTCTCATTATATTATACACCTTATTCTTCGCAACTTTTTCAAAATAGCTCTTATTCCTTTGAACTCTGTGATTTTATTTTTTCTCTTTCACAATTTCCCACTTTGAAATATGATTCAAAAGTGTGACGATATTGTCATATAATATTGAAAGGCTTGAAATTAACAGATTCAAGCTTTATTATGTATGTATGAAATTTACAGGGGTTGTTTAAATGAATACAAAGGATAAAATATTAAAATGCCTTGTGGAAAACAGGGACAGATACATTTCAGGAGAGGAATTGGGATCATCCTTAAATATAAGCAGAACCGCCATTTGGAAGGGTGTCAAGAGTTTAAGGGATGAGGGATTTATCATAAACAGCCAATCTAATAATGTCTACAAATTAGACGACAGTTGCGATAAGCTCTCATCCTTCGGAATAGTCAACTATTTGGAAGAAAATCTCAAGGACATAGATATACGAGTTTACGACAGCATAGATTCCACAAATACCGAGGCGAAAAGACTTCTCTATTCTGAAAAAATCAAGAATTTCACTCTTTTAATCGCAAATGAACAGACCAAGGGGCGCGGACGAAGGGGCAGAGATTTTTTATCTCCTGAAGATACGGGGATTTATTTTTCCATAATACTCTTCCCAAAGACTGATTTCAACATGGAGTCTTTAGATCTGATAACCATAAAGGCGGCTGTGGCTGTGGCAGAGGCGATAGCTAAAAACACGGACAAAGAGCCTAGGATCAAATGGGTTAACGATATATTTTTAGATGGCAAAAAAATTTGCGGAATACTTTCCGAAGCCGATTCCGATTTTGAATCCAGGCAGATAAAGTCCATAGTCGTGGGCATAGGTATTAATTTCAACACGAAAAGTTCCTACTTCAAAGGGGACCTAAATAAAAAGGCCGGCTCTCTAAATGCGCATAATTTATACAGAAACCAATTGGCGGCCGAGGTGTTAAATGAATTCTACAACTGCTACTACAATCGCTCCGATGAGGATATACTCAAGACTTACAAGGCCTATTCTCTCGTTCTGGGCAAAAAAATCGAATTCACACAAAATGACGTTAAGTACGAGGCCACAGCTGTGGACATCAATGACAGGGGCAATTTGGTGGTAGAGTTTTCAGATGGAAACAGAAAAGAGCTATCCAGCGGGGAAATTTCCATAAAGGGAGATTTTTATTTATAATAAAAAAATACAAGAAAGACACCTTTGGGCATCTTTCTTGCATAGCTGGGAAGAAAAAAGATAATTGAAGAATATTAACAACACAGTGAGAATATTCATAAACTTATATTAGCATATCACTTTTAAAGTTGCAAGCGTTTTTACTATATAATTTTAACAAATTACCATGTTTAGTTTTTATACTAAAATTCATGGGTTTACATCGATTTGTTTATTTCACCCTTTATGAAATCATTTTTTACAAAGGGATCATCGAATTATATCTTTGAATATGGATTTATACTCCTCCACTCCCGGTTGATCGTAGGGATTGACCCCAAAGAGCATTGACGATATTGAGCAGCTTGCCATGAAAAAATACAACAGTTGTCCCAAATTGTACTCGTCCAATCTATCCAGGGAAATCTCCGACGTCTTTATATCGTTTTTTAAATGAGCGTCCTTGGTGGCTTTTATGGTCTTTTGATTTAATAGATTTAAGGAATATTCCCTCAAATCTTTGTAGTAATAGGGATTTATTTCCTCCAAGTCCACCTTGTAGTCAATGGGATTGTGGGCAAAATTTATGTAGGTTTCAAATATATCGTTGGGTCCTTCCTGCAAAAATTGTCCCATGGAGTGCAAATCCTGAGAGTAGATTAAGTAATTGGGATATATGATTTTTTTATGCTTGCCCTCAGATTCGGAAAATAATTGAACGTACCATTTCAGCAGGTACTCAAGAGCGGGATTTGATGTGCATAGTATCTCGATTTTCTTTCCTCTTTCAAAGAATTTTTTCCTTGAGAGGGCATACAAAAAAGAGGGGTTGTCCTTTAAGTCCACATCCTTTAGATATCTTTTATAATCCAAGGCCCCTTTTAAAAGTTGTTCCACATTTACATCGGCTATTGCCATGGGTAGCAATCCCACATTGTTTAGCAGGCTGTATCTTCCGACCACATCTTCGTGCACTTTGAAAAATCCGCACTCCTTCGCACTCTTGAAGTTCTTCAGTCTGCCGCTTTTTTGATTTGTTATCAAAAATATCCTGTCTTCATAGTCAGCATATTTTTCCATTAAAAATTTGCGAATTATTTGAAAGCTTATCAAGGTTTCAATGGTGTCACCTGATTTTGATACTGCTATCACGCAGGGATTCGCCCCTTGGGCTATATCCATCACTTCTTTGATGTGGTTAGATGAGAGGCTGTTGCCCAAAAAGAGCATTTTAAGGCCCGATTTGTAATTGAAGAGTTGTCCCTTCACAGCTTCCGTTACGGCTCTTGCGCCCAGGTAAGAACCGCCTATCCCGCATACCAAGACCAAGTCAAATTTTTCTTTGATGCGGTCTTTGCACTCAAGCAGGATCGGCAATTCCTCAATGCTTCTTTCAACATTTTCAAAACCCATAGAATCTTTGTACTTATCACGCAAGTTCTGCAGTTCTAAAGTGTAGTTTTCGCTTTCAAGTTCATCTATATCGGTTAATTCTTCATTTATATACTTGATCATTACCATACCTTTAATAATAATTCCGTAATATCATCCTTTTGGTCACCTCGGATAAAGTTTTCCAGGCTTTTTTTCAAAAGGCTTAATTCTCCGTTTTCGTTTTTCTTTATTATATCTACGACTCTGTCGATGCCGTAGTTTTCCTTGTGATAATTTTTTGCGTCGACAACTCCGTCTGTCATCAACAACAATTTATCGGATATGTTCAAATCCGCAGTTTTATCTTCGTAACTAGCTTTATTTAAGAATTTGGTGATGGGATATCCCGGTATCTCCAAGATTTCGACTTCTCCCTCTGAGAGCAATATGGGAGCAGGATAATGGCCTGCATTGGAATAGGTCAGCTGTCCTTTTTTTTGGTTGTAAACTCCGTAGAAACAAGTAAAGTAGGTTTCTAAATCCAAGTCCAATTCGGCAAACTTCTCCTGAAGTTCCGCCAAGGTCAAAGATGGAACTTTAAGTGTTTCCGTGGACAAATTTCTCATTATAAATCTGACAAACATGGTCACCATTGAAGATGCAAATCCGTGTCCTACGGTGTCCGATATGTAAATTGCGAAGTTTTCCTTGTCAATTTTAAATATATCGAATATATCACCGCTCAATATGCTGGAAGGTTCAAATATATAATTGACCTTTAAATTTTCCATAAATCCCTGCTTGGGCAGAAGTGATTTTTGAATCTTCTTCGCCTTCGCCATCTCGATGGTGAGTTTTTTATTTTTGTCGATAATTTCCGTCACCAATTTGTGTTCCGTGGAGGTATTTCTGAACACTTCCACAGCACCCAGTACATTTCCTTCGGAATCTTTGATGGGAGAACATTTCACGGAATAACGCAGATTTTTTATTATTTCTTCTCTCTGTATTATCTCCCCTGTTTCAATGGTTCTCTTGGCTATGTTCAAAGACACTTCATTGCCTGAAATTTTACACATAAGTGTCCTTACATCGTAGCCTAATTGTCTGCTCATGGCTTCGTTTACAAATATAACTCGATTGTTCGCATCTACCACTCTGACTAAGTCCGCAATGGCATCGAGAATTTGATAATTCAGTTTGGATTCGTTAAATATCATGTCTTTATAGGCTGAAACCATAGCATTCACCTCTATTGTATTATAACACAATAAAGTTTAAATTTATATATACTTGGGAGCCGGTCCCAGGTATTGATAGTAATAGGTTTTTATTCTTCCGTTGTAGAGTTTTCTGTTTCTGTTGGCCCTTTTGCCGAAGTTCCTTTCGAATTTTTCATCTGCTGAAATTGCATAGAGCGACCAAGTGTCAAGGGTTTTGTAGAGTTTGCCCAACTCCTCTTCAAGTTCTTCCACTTCGCCCTCTCCTATTCTCACTCCGTAGGGCGGATTTGTTATTATGACACCGTAATCTCCTGCTATGTCCAGGTCCTTAACGTCCTTTACAAAGAATTTAACATCCTCTTCTATTCCCAATATCTCGGCATTCATCTTCGCTATTTCTATGGCCTTGTAGGACACATCCGTTCCATATATCTCGAGAGAATTGTCATACTTTATATCGCCGTAGCACCTTGCCTTTTCTTCCTTTATGTATTTTTCGTCCATGAACATAAATTTTTCAAAGTCAAAACTTCTCATCAGACCGGGAGCGATATTGTTTCCTATCATGGCAGCCTCTATGGCTATGGTTCCTGAACCGCAGAAGGGATCCCACAAAATTCTGTCCTTGTTCCAATAGGACAGCTGAACCAATCCCGCCGCTATGGTTTCAGATAGTGGAGCCTTGTAGGATGCTTCTCTGTACCCTCTTTTATGCAGACCCTCACCCGATGTATCCAAGACGATTCTTGCGATGTCCTTGTACAAAATCACCTCTATCTTGTACCTCTCTGCACTTTTGCTGAAATGCGAGATGTCGTAAGTCCTCTGAAGTTTTTTGATTATGGCCTTTTCCGTTATCCTCTGGCAGTCCGACACCGAAAAAAGTTTGGACTTTGCACTTCTGCCCTGCACGATGAAATTTCCGTCCTTGGATATTATATCCTGCCAGGGAAGGGCATTGACATTGTCAAACAACTCCTCAAAGGTGGTCGCCTCAAAACTTGCCAACTCTATAAAAACTCTCTCCGCACTCCTTATGCGCAGGTTGAGTATGGCTATATCCCTCAAAGTTCCCTGCAGGGATATCTGTCCGTCACTTACCTCCAAGTCCCCATAACCCATATCCATGAGTTCTCTTTTTACCACGGATTCCAATCCGAAATTCATATTTAAAACTATTTTTATATTATCCATTATGCACCTCCCCTTAATTATACATTATGACAAAAATATAAAGAACCCTAAAGGTTCTTTATTCATATCTCAATGCATCTATGGGATCCAGTTTCGCAGCCTTGTTTGCGGGATAGTATCCGAAGAAAATACCCACCGCCATGGAGAATCCCACAGCGATTATAACGGAAGAAACCGACGGCAAAGTAGGCTGTTTCATAAGACTAGAGCCCACATATCCTATGATGGCTCCCAGTATTATTCCAAAAATACCTCCGACCACACATATTATTATGCTCTCAATTATGAATTGCGATCTTATATCCACATTAGTTGCACCCAGAGCCTTCCTTATACCTATCTCTCTGGTTCTTTCCGTAACGGATACCAAGAGTATGTTCATCACTCCTATACCGCCTACCAAGAGAGAAATTGCCGCTATGGCTCCTATGGCCAACTTTACATTGCTCATCACGCTTTCCGCTTGAGCTATTTGGGATTGAAGGCTGTGTGCGCCGATCTCCGTTCTTTCATTTTCCTTGTAAACACCTTCATTGAAAAATTCCGTCAAATGAGCAGACAGAGTTTCCACCGCTTCTTGTGTATTTTCCTTAGCCGACACATAAAAATCCCAGTACCTGTCATCCCCATAAAACTGTGCATTGCCAACGCTTATGGGTATGTAGACACTGGTGGGATCATCTCCGCTTTGTCCTCCGAAAACACCCATGTTTATGGGTTCGTACTTGTATATTCCCACCACTCTGTACATTCTCAAGGAATCTCCGGCATCTATTTCAACCGTCGATCCCAAGGCTTTATTGGCATCATTTTCAAAAACTTTTTCTAAAACCTTGTCTGAAATTACGGCTATCTCTCTGCTCTTGTCCACATCATCATCATTTAAAAATCGTCCTGCGAGGATATTGAGATTGCCCAGCTCCAATTCTCCGGAAACCGTTGATACTATCTCCACTCTCACATTGTCCCTTTCAGCGCTGATGACACCTGAAACGTGGGGACCGTACATTGAAACTGCATTTATTTCCGATGAGTATCTTTCCTTTACTTTTTCTATTTGCTGCATGGATATCTCATCGTCGTACATAATATCCTGGTAGTTGTATCCTTCCTTAGGTTGCACGCCCACATATATAGCAGCATTGTTAAACTGAGAGAATCCGTCAGCAACGGTTTCGGACAGCGATTTACCTATGGTGACTATTCCTATTACAGAGGATATGCCTATGATTATGCCCAACATGGTCAAAAAGCTCCTGATTTTATTTAAAAGCAACCCGGAAAATGCCACTTTGATATTTTCAAAAATTCCCATCAGCTCACCTCAATTCTTCCGTCGGACATGGTAAATATCCTCTCGGTTTCAGCTGCAAGTTGCGGATTGTGCGTTATGAGTATTATGGTTTTGTTCCTTTCGCTGTTGAGTCTTTGAAAAATATCCATTACCATCCTGCTGGTATTGGTGTCCAAGGCTCCCGTGGGTTCATCGGCTAAAATAATATCGGGGTCATTGGCCATGGCCCTTGCGATAGCCACTCTCTGCTTTTGTCCTCCCGAAAGTTCATTGGGATTATGTGAGGCCCTGTCCGCCATGCCTACAATTTCAAGGAGCTCTTCCGCTCTTTGCGCCCTTTCTTTTTTGGGAACTTTTCCATAGAGCATGGGAAGTTCAACATTTCCCTTGGCAGAAATTCTCGGAATCAAGTTGAAATTTTGAAATACAAAACCTATTCTCTTATTCCTTATGCCGGAGAGTTCTCCATCCTTTTTTTGGGACATATTCATTCCGTTTAAATAATACTCTCCCTCAGTGGGTCTGTCTAAAAGTCCTATTATGTTCATGAGAGTGGATTTTCCCGATCCGCTGGCACCCACTATGGAAATAAATTCACCGTCATAAATATCCAGAGAGATCCTGTGCAGAATTTCCAACTCGTTGGGTTTTCCGATATAGTATTTTTTTACTATATCTCTCATTTCAATTACCTTTTTTAACTCATTCATCCGTCATCTCTTCTTCCACAAAGGTCACTTTTGTGCCGGCGGTGAACTTGTCAGGTGAAGTTATAACCCTTATTCCCTCTAATTTCTCTTTAGATGAAATAACAGCCTCATAATCGTTAGAGGATTTTACAGTTACGGGCATTTCCTTGATTTCCACACTTCCCTTTGAATCTTCTACATAGAGTAGAAAATCTTTATCCTTCTTTTGATAAATGGCATTTAAGGGAACTGTCAGCACGTCCTTTTGTCTTTCAAAAATATATTTAACTCTCAAGGTCATTCCCGGTTTTATTAAATTATCTCTATCTTCTATGGTGAGTTTTACTTCATAAAATACTTCCTTGGAAGCTGAAGGACCTTCATTCATCCCTTGCACGGGGGTGGGATTTATGGATTCCACTCTGCCCTTAAAAACCTTCGTCTTGCCTATGGCATCGCTGGTTATATCGGCAGTCATGCCGACCTTTAAGTTATTTATGTCAAATTCTTTCGCCTTGGATTTTACGATTATCCTGTCCACCGTATCTATTTTAGCCATGTAATTTGCAGGAACTTGACCCTTGATCATGTTTTGTTCTGTAACAGTCCCCGATATGGGAGCTTTTACCACTGTTTTTTCCAGATCTTCGTAGAGATTTTTTAAGTCCACGCTGTTGACAGAGTTATCCGAGCCTGCATCCGCAAGAGATACATTGCTCTTGAGAGCATTGATTTCAGCCTTGACGGCAGCCTCTGCAACATCTAAGTTTCTAAGAGCTCCTTCATAGGCGCTTTTTAAATCCTCGGCATTTTTTCTGTAAGTTTCCAATTGGTCCTTCCTTGTCAAATCGGATTTTTGCCTTTGTTCATCGACTTCCTTTAAGTCCTTTTTAGCCTTTTCAAGAGCCAAGGATTGCTGTTCTATTTCCATTTGTCCTGACTCCAACTGTTTTTTTGCAGTTTCTATTTCAGCCTCGTACTTCGTCACATCCCCTTGAACTGAAAGCAAGTTTTCCTGTACATCTCTAAGCTGTTGCTTCAAAGATTCCAACTCAGTCTCTACTCCAGCAAAAGAGTCTTCATTTGAATTCATGTTTATTTGATCCCATATTTCTTTTCTTCTGCTCTCAAGATTGCTCACCAAGCTGTCGGCACCGGGAGCTGTACGATCTATGGAATTGAGCTTTAAATCTATATCTAGCAACTGTTGCTCCAAGGCACTCACATCCTTGAAGGCACCGGCTCCCTCAACTCTACTGGTTAATTCATTTATTCTGCTGTTCAATGCAGCTTCCCTGTCCTTCAAGCTGTCCACTCTCATATTTGCATTTCTTAAATTGGCGCTGTTATCAGAAATACTCCTTTGGAGACTGTTGTATTTTTCCAAGGACTGATTGTAGTTAAGCTGTGTGGCCTTTAAGGAATCCTGAGCTGTTTCCGCCAGAGAATCCTGTTGCAACAATTGATCGTTATATCCCATGTTCAAGGATCTTCTGTAATCGTCATAGGATTTTTCGGCGCTTTGCCATTGGTCATAGGCGCTTATTACCGCATTGTTCGCCGCAATGAGCGTGGAGTTGGTTCCCTCCTCTAAATTTTTATTGGCATCCTTTAACTTGTCCTTAGCGCTCTTTATTTGAGCTGAAGCACTTTTGTTATTAGAAGCAATCATGGCTTGCTTCAATGCGATCTGTTGCTTGATCATCGAATCGTCAAGTTTTGCTATGACTTGATCTCTTTGTACCTCGTCACCCACTTCGACATTTATTTCTTTAACAGGTAACTGTTTTTCCGCATAAACCATGGCGCTGTCCTCACTTACAGCCTCCCCGATTTCACTGACCACTATCTCAAAATCCTTTTTTTCCAAAAGTATGGCGTCGGTTTTAGTGATTTGCAATCCATCTTCAGCTTTGAAGAAAAGGCTTTTTGCACCCACAGCACCCACGGCAATCACAGCCAAAATCAGTATTAACTTTTTATGCCCTTTAAAAAAATTCTTTATTTTAGTCATTTCTACCCCCTCAACAAGAGTAATTATACTATATAAAAATATCCTATAATCAAATATAAAGTTAAAAAATCATTAAGGTTTTGTTAAGAAGAGTCAACTATTTTCACTTAATCCCTTGTATACGAAGTAGGAATAGAGCATGGGAGCAAAGGCTATCACCAGGATAACAGCTGCGCTTATCTTCTCTATGAACTCATAGAAAAATACATTGCCCACCAACAGCAAAATCCCTCCCAACACGTAGACATATCCGCCGAATCTGTGGGTCTTTTCCCATACATAGTCGTTGTCCAAAGTCCAAGGAACCTTTATCCCTATGGTGTAATTCCTCTTTGCCTTGGGAAGATAATTACCCACTAAGATGAACATGACGGACAGAAAGATATTCACCCAAAATCCTATTTTCACAGTCTTGCCAAGGGAATAATACACACTTAAAAAAGTTGTCCCTATGGATAAAATCGGCACTATCATCAATATAACATTTAACACACTATCCCCTTGAAACCTTTTTCTCGGGTCCTTATTTGTAAAAAAATAAGCCACAACATAGACCACTAGCATAAAGGCCGGGATCCCAAAGAGCGCAACATACTTGCTCGCATAATCGTCAGCAACATCCTTGCTGTTAAAATGTATGGGCATGAGATCCGGCACCTTGTTTAAAAAATACACCCCCATCGCAAAATTTATCAAAAATAAAACCAATCCTATTTTAAAAACTTTCTCTCTTTTCATACTTGATCCCTCTCTAAAAAATTCATTATATATCCTACCACCTCTTCAAATATGGAAGCATTTAAACTGTAAATAATAAAATTTTTCTCCTTGTTATCTATTATTAAATCCGCATCCTTGAGTATGGACAGATGGTAAGAAGTAGTGGCCTTGCTCATGTTGAACTTATCACTTATCTCTCCTGCGCTTAGAGGCCCGTCCCTGAGCATATTTAAAATCTCTCTTCTCGTCTTGTCCGCAAGAGCTTTAAAAGTTTTTTCTAAATTCAAGATACCCCCTCCTAAACCTATTTCGAAATATTTCTAAATAGATTATACCCATAACTTTTCATAAAATCAATTCTATTTCGAAAATTTTCTAAATAGTTTTATTTTTAATATAATTTTGAAAAATATTAAGATAAACACAAAATTCCCTTCGATAAGTAAAAACTTTGTTTCAAAATAAAAAATCATGACAACCTGCAAAGATTGCCATGATTTTAGTTTTTATATGAAATTATATTTTATATTTATGCTTCTGACAGTTCCACATACTTTTTGTAACGTTCCATCGCATCTTTTTCAGCTTGCTCAAAGAGTTCTTCTGCAACTTCAGGGAATGTTCTTGTAAGTGAAGAATATCTGTTTTCTGTCATTATAAAATCTCTAAAAGATTTTGTAGGCGCCTTTGAATCAAGTTGGAAGGGATTTTTGCCTTCTTTTTCTAAATTGGGATTGTATCTGTACAAGTTCCAATATCCTGATTCCACAGCAAGTTTTTGATGACCTTGTGTATCTTTAAGTCCGCCCTTGATACCATGATTAATACATGGACTGTAACATATTACTATACTTGGTCCGTCATAGGCTTCCGCTTCGACTATTGCCTTAAGAGCTTGATTTCTATTTGCTCCCATGGCTATTTGCGCCACATAAACGTATCCGTAGGTCATCGCCATGCGTCCGAGGTCTTTCTTTCTCGTTCTCTTACCGTTGGCAGCAAATTTTGCAACGGCAGCTGTGGGAGTGGATTTCGATGATTGACCGCCCGTGTTGGAGTAAACTTCCGTGTCGAATACCAATATATTTATATTTTCTCCCGATGCAAGCACATGATCCAGTCCGCCATATCCGATATCGTAAGCCCAACCATCTCCACCGAATATCCAGTGAGATCTCTTGATGAAGTAGTCTTTGTTCTTGAGTAAATCAAGAGCAGCTTCACTGCCATTTTCCTTCAATGCTTCTTCAAAGGCATCGGCACGTTTTCTAGTATCTTTGGAATCTCCAAAGCCCTTTATCCATTCTTCCGTTGCAACCTTTAGAGTTTCAGATAGATCTTCTTGTTCAATCAATGCCTTTGCTTTGTTTAGGGTCATATCACGCAGTTTCTTAACACCTTTGTAGATTCCAAGACCGAATTCGGCATTGTCTTCAAATAATGAATAGGTCCAAGCAGGTCCTTGTCCTTTTTTGTTGTAGGTGTATGACATCTGTGCTGAACCGCCCCATACTGTGGAACATCCTGCAGAGTTGCTGATCATCATTCTATCGCCATAGAGTTGAGTAACTAATTTTGCATAGGGTGTTTCTCCACAACCTGCACATGCTCCTGAAAATTCTTGTAGCGGTACACTGAATTGGCTTCCCTTTAATGTGAATTTTTCTTTGTCTTCAATTTCTCTTTCGGGAAGTTCCATAGCGTAATTCCATCTATCTATATATTCTTCTCTCTTATCTTTGAATTCTGTCATTTCAAGCGCCTTTGTAGGACATACATTCACGCAGTTTGTACATCCTGTACAATCTTGACCTGAAACTACCATTGCATACTTGTATCCCGGTTTTCCCTTTGCATCCAACAGTTCATCCTTATTGGGAGCCTTATTCGCTTCTTCTTCATCGTATAGGAAGGGTCTTATTACCGCATGAGGACATACGAAGGAACATTGATTACATTGGATACACTTTTCAGAATCCCAGCAAGATACATAATTTGAAACTTCACGTTTTTCGTACTTTGTCGTACCTGTGGGAAATACTCCCGATTCTACTCCCTTGAAAGCACTTACGGGAATTGAATCTCCTTGAAGTCTGTTGATTGGTTCAATAACTTCATTGACAAAGTCCGTCGCTCCTTCATAGGTAGTCTTTAAGCTCTTAGCTTCAAGATTTTTCCACTCAGCAGGTACTTCTATCTTAACTATATTTTCAAGTCCCACTTGTATAGCTTTTTTATTTTTATTTACTACTTCTTCTCCCTTGGAGCCATAGCTTTTAACTATTTCTTCATACATGTACTCTACCGCTTTTTCGATTTCCATTATATCGGCAAGTTTGAAAAAGGCAGATTGCATGATCATGTTTGTTCTTCCCGAAAGACCTATGCTGTCAGCTAAGTCATCAGCATTTATAGTGTAAAATTCAACGTTTTTTTCTGCTATTTCTTTTTTCAAGGAATCAGGAAGCTCTTTTTCAAGTTCTTCAACACTCCAAATAGTGTTCAGTAGGAATACGCCGCCCTCCTTGATACCCTTGAGCACGTCATATTTTTGAACATAGGCTTGTTTATGCACAGCTATGAAATCAGCTTGATTTACCAAGTAGGGTTCATGTATGGGTTCCTCTCCGAATCTCAAGTGAGAGACAGTCGTTCCGCCTGATTTCTTTGCATCGTAGGCAAAGTAAGCTTGAACGTATTTATCGGTGTTGTTTCCTATTATCTTAATAGTTGATTTGTTGGCTCCCACCGTTCCGTCAGATCCGTAACCCCAGAATTTACATGCAACAGTTCCTTCAGGCACTGTGTTAAATTCATAATCCTTTTTAGGAAGAGATTTGTTTGTAACGTCGTCCTCTATTCCCACAGTAAAACCGTTAATTGGATTTTCACTTCTCATATTTTCCAATATGGCAAGAACATCATTGGGTTCAAATTCCTTTGATGCAAGTCCGAAACGTCCTCCCACGATAAGAGGAGTATTTTCCTTTGTATAGAAAGCATTTCTAACTTCTAAATACAGCGGTTCGCCTGCCGATCCCGGTTCCTTGGTTCTATCTAAAACAGAAACTCTTTTTACAGTCTCAGGAGCAGCTTTCAAGAAATGAGATACTGCAAAGGGACGGAATAGATGCACATCTATTAAGCCGACTTTTTCACCATTTCTGCAAAGGGCCTCGACAACTCCTCTAATAGTATCAGCGGCAGCTCCCATTACAACGAACAAATCTTCAGCTTCAGGATGTCCGTAGTAGTTGTACAGCTTGTATTCTTCTCCTTGAATTTCTCCTATTTTATCCATATAATCCTGCACTATTTCAGGAACTCTGTCATGGAAGGGATTTACAGCCTCTCTCATTTGGAAAGTTATATCCTCGTTAGTAGTTACATTTATCATAGTGGGATTGTTGGGTGTTTTCGCTCTTGCTCTAAATTTTTCAAGAGCGTCGTAATCAAGTAACTCATCTAATTCTTCATATTCAAGAGCTTTGATCTTTTGAATTTCATGAGATGTTCTAAATCCGTCAAAGAAATGCAACACCGGAAGACTTGATTTAATAGCGGCAAGATGCGCCACTGCAGCTAAATCCATAGTTTGTTGAACATTGGAAGAAGCAAGCATGGTAAAGCCCGTTTGTCTTGCGGACATTACATCTTGATGATCTCCGAAAATACTCAAGTTGTTGGCAGCAAGAGATCTT
>JAUNLL010000152.1 GCA_030532275.1 Peptoniphilus sp.
CTTTTCTTGCTGCTTTAATGGCTTGCCCGAAAGCCTTAAAATCGAATTTTTCTTTGTTCTGCTTCATAGTCATTTCACCCAACTACATTGTATATTTCATCTTCCTTTCGAGATATGATTACACACATCATAGTACGGATAGAAATAGAGCATATCTATTCTTTTTGGGGCGATTTTATTGAAAATATATTGACAATGCGACACACGTGTCTTATAATTTGATTAGCGACATGATTGTCGCAGAACGGAGTGATAAGCATGGGAAAAAAAGGAGAAAAAACAAAACAGCTTATACGAGAAAAAGCGTGTTACCTGTTTTCGCAAAAAGGTTTCAAAAATGTTACTATGAAAGATATTTGTTTGGAAACAGGATTAAGCCGAGGTGGTTTATACAGACATTATGAAAGTACGCAACAGATTTTTATGGAAATTTGCAATTTTCTTATGAGTAAACAAGATACTGAAATTTCTGAAAAAATACAGGCAGGATATTCTGCAACTCAAATACTTAATGATATATTAGAGCGATATAAGACTGAAATGTTGGATAGCTCTGCTTCTCTAAGTATTGCAATATATGAATTTTTCAGCGAGAATTACTCAAATGACAAAGATAATATCCTTTTGAAACAATACCTTTATTCTGTCGAAACATGGAAAAATTTAATTCATTATGGAGTGCAGAATGGAGAATTTAAGAATGTAAACGAAGAAGAAATCATTGATATAATTATTTTTGCATATCAAGGAGTGAGAATGTATAGCACAATTATGCCTTTAGATGAAAAAATACCAAATAGAATTATAAATCATATTCAAAAAATTTTATTAGATTAGGAGGCGGCTATGAAAACTGTTTTTAGAAAATTTCCACAGGAAAAACAAGCATTTATCAATCCCGAAGATACTACAAAATACAATCCAACTTTTCCTAAATTATGTGTATCTACATTTTCTGAAAATATAATAAACAAATTTGCTTCCATTGAAAATGTAGATGTTATTGGAGAATTGTATTCTGCGAATGGGGTTATTCCGATTTATCAAATCATCTATAAAAATGTTCCGATTGCTTTTTACTTATCAAGAGTTGGGGCACCCGCTTGTGTTGCTGGTATTGAGGAAGTTATCGCTTTAGGTGCAAAAAAATTAGTCTTGTTTGGAAGCTGCGGCATTTTGGACGAGAATAGAGCAAATGGAAAAATTATTCTACCTACATCTGCAATTAGAGATGAGGGCACAAGTTATCATTACATAGAAGCAAATGACGAAATTTGTGTGGATAACAATTTGATTAAGAAAGCAACTAATTGTCTTGAAAAATGTGGTTACCCCTATGTAACTGGGAAAACTTGGACGACCGACGCTATTTACCGGGAAACAAAGTCATTGATTGAAGAACGAAAAGCCGCAGGGTGTATAGCAGTAGAAATGGAGTGTTCTGCTGCAATAGCAGTCACGCAATTTCGTAAAATTCCATTTATTCAATTTTTGTTTGGTGCAGATAACTTAGATACTTCAAAATGGGAGCCACGAGATTTAACGGAGTACGGATTGTCAAACGCTGAAAAGTATTTGGCATTAGCCTTTGAATGTGCATTAAGTTTGTAAAGGAGGTAGATTAGAATTAGCGAAAATTGGATATTATGTCCTTTATGTGGAGGAAAGACAAGATTAAAACTTCGAGAGGATACTGAATTAAAAAAATTTCCGTTGTATTGTCCAAAGTGCAAACAAGAAACTCTAATCAACGCTTATAAATTAAAT
>JAUNLL010000153.1 GCA_030532275.1 Peptoniphilus sp.
AAAAGCCCACAAGGGCTCTTCTCCTCTAATTACTCTTCGGTTATTGCACCAACCGGGCATTGAGATTCGCAAGCTGCACAATCAATGCATTTATCTGCTTCAATTGTGTAAACGGGACCCTCAATAATTGCGTCAACGGGGCACTCTCCTTGGCAGCTTCCGCAAGCGATGCATGCAGACTCGTCAATTTTTCTCGGCATAATAACACCTCCTGAATATTATTCTAATACTTAATTTTTGAAATGTAAAGCAAAACTACATAATTTTAACTTCTCCGCTTTCCTTTTGCAGAATGGGATGAGCCAAATCAGTAGGGCTTAGATAAATAAGCTTGTACTTTTCACCGTTCAAAATAACTTCGGAATTTAAAAGCATAGTGCAAAATCTCTTAATAAACAAAAATACGATACCTGTATCCAGTTTGGTTAAGTCCTCCACCCACATTCTGTTTAATGCTTTGAAAGGATTGTCACCGTCTCTCGTAACTTTTTTCACATAACTCTCAGCCACTTCAATAAGGGTTTTATAATCATCTCCCGCAGTATCCCCCTCGGTTACCAGTCCTGATGACATCATCATTCCGTAATTAGTCGCATCTTTAAGTTGTTGCTCATCCAAACCTACCCACTCTCCGATCATATTCGTAAGAGTTGCGGTGTAAAGAGAATAATTATAAGCCGTGGGCTCTAAAGAATTCAAATACTCCACCATATCACTCTTGACAGGACTGTTTTTAATAATTCTTTCTACCGGATCTGCGATTTTTGCAACATCGATAGTTCCGAGTTCCAATCTCGTGATTTCGTGTTTATTGAGTTTTCTCAATAAATCATCATTAATAGGAGTACCTCTGTTTACAATAAGATTTCCGTGGATATCGTAAATATCCTTAAGTATAAAGTCCATAAACTCTCCCCTCGTTTCAACAAAATTTTTTCTTTCCAAAATTATTCTTTATAATCAAACCGGTCGAAAAATGCGTAATACCGTTATGAGTCAAAGCAATACTACCTATCACATCTCCCGCCTTAAACGGAAGAGAAAGACCCTCGTTTAAAGAAATCTGCAAATCATAATCATTAAATGCTCTGTCATTAAATTCATCTTGGGGATATATAGGGATAAATTTATTAGGAGCATCCTTCACATATAAATAGATAGGTCTATCCTTTGATACCCAAGAATTTACAGAATAATTATCTTTAACAAAGTTTGCATATTGAGTTAATACCCTGTCTCTAATTTCTCCTTTTTTAAAACCCAAATGTACTCCCAACAATCGTCCGGGTAAATCTCCTGAAGTCCGCATGGTCCACACGAGACAGCTCCCCGCTTTCCTCGTGTTTCCGGTTTTCAATCCGTCCACACCCTCTATAGTTCCCAACAAAGGATTTGTATTTTCGAAAATTTTATCACTATTCGGATCTTTGATTTCTTTTATACTTGTTATATCGAGAATTTCGGGATAATTATTGAGTATATATTGTGAAAGTTTTGCAAGATCTCTTATACTCATTTTGTTTTGTATATCCTTAGGATAAACCGGCAGACCCGTCGAATTATAAAATACTGCGGTCTTCAAACCTATCTCTGCGGCTTTTTTATTCATCTGCTTAGCAAATTCATTTTCGCTACCGTAGAGTTGTCGAGCAAGGAGTGCGGTAGCATCGTTTCCTGAAACAATCAAAGATGCTTTCATCAATTCGCCAACCGTATATTGCTTCCCTGTCTT
>JAUNLL010000154.1 GCA_030532275.1 Peptoniphilus sp.
GAATAGGTGAGAGCACGTCCCCCAGCTCCCTGGGTAAGTATATTATATTGTCAAAGTGGATTGCCCCTGTATTGAGCAGGGGCGGTTTTTGTTTTATTAGTTAAGAGTTATATCAATTTTAACCTCTTCTCCAACATTCTCAAAATTTTCATTATGTGGAGCATCCACGTGCAATGTTAAGTTTGTGACATCCTCAGCTTTTGAATTCTTTAAGATATATACTAAATTTCCAGAATGCTTTACATTACCAAGAAATTCGCCTTCAATATATTCACTCAGAAGCATGTCAGATTCTACCTGCTCTTTCGTGTTTGTTGTCAAAGTAGCCTGTCCTAAATAAAAAGATAATGTATCAGTTGTGGTATTTTCAGCGGATGCGTTTACTGCGACTAATGCAACTTCTTTATCTTTTTCAATTCCGAGCATCTGTGCCATTTCGTCTGTTGTTGCTGTAAGCTTAGAAACCTGTACTCCTTCAATTATGTATTTAAAAGGACCGACTTCACCTTCTAAATTTAATTCTTTGTTTGTCGCTACTGGCTCTTTTCTTAATCCGTTTTCCTCTACAACTTCCCCTGTTGTGCTATCGTCAGTTTCTTCCTCTTTTTGCTCAGCTGCTTCTTCGGGTTTTTCTTCTTGTTCTTCCTTTTCTTCTTCGGCTTTTTCTTCAGCAGAAATTTCTTTCTGAGATTCTACCTGTTTTCCGTTATCACTTCCTCCGCATCCAATAGTTCCTAATGCCATCATGGATGCTAACATCATTGCTACCATCTTTTTCTTCATTTTCTTTTTCCTCCTTGTGGTATGTTTATTTATTAAAACGCCTTTGGCGAATTAACCATTTCATTATGGGGGGTCACATGTTGATGTTATACCCTAATTTGCTGGCAGCTTCTACGATTTTTATGAAATTTTTGCTTTTTGAATTTTTCATTCGACTATAACCAGATAAAGATTTCGGTGCTATTTCAGGTAGATTATTCAGAATCCATTCATAATCTTTAGCATTTTGTTCTTTTGATAGAAATTCAGTGATAAATGCTCCGTATTCTTCTTTTTCTTTATCATTACGTGTGTCGATAAATGGTCGATTGCTATATTTTATTTCTTGACCTGGTTTGCAATGTAAAGGTTCACTAATCCCGTACAAAAAAGGATATAGATCAATTCTTGTATTTCTCAATTCATTTATCGGTAAAGCCGGAAATCGTTTATCTTTTCCTGATATACTATAGATGCGTCCTCTATAAATAGCTTCAGTTTTGCTTGCTGGTTCAGGATATGAAGCTTCTAACAAATTTGTTTTGAGCTTTTTAGCGTTTTGTAATTCTATTTGGAGCATTTCATAAAATGATTCAGTATCTGGAAATGGATAATCAATATCAGAATTTGATAGCATTTTTTCTTGATACTCTATTTTCTCCATAACTTGTTTCAATGTAAATTTAGTTGTAAATTTGTTGTCTCCAAGTTTATTAAAGCAATCATTACAAATTCTTCCATCAATAAGGGTTTGCATAAGAAGCTTGTTTCCAGATTTACCACAAATATCACAAGCACACTTTTCTGTGAGTTTATTTAATATTCCCATTAAAATTTCCTCCCTCATTTGTAAATTATTAAGACGCCAGTGGCAAATTATCCTAAAATTTTCCTCTTAATTCAACAACCTTCCCAATGATTTTTACAGG
>JAUNLL010000155.1 GCA_030532275.1 Peptoniphilus sp.
CACAGAAAGACTGCATCCGAAGTTTTTGCTACCCCACTTGACCAGGTAACCAGCCTTCAAAGATCTGAAGCCAAGGCAGTAAACTTTGGTATTATTTATGGTATATCTGACTATGGTCTATCCCAAAACCTAGGCATAGCAAGAAAAGTAGCCAAGGACTATATAGACAACTATCTTGATACCTATCCATCCATCAAAAAATACATGAAGGATGTGGTAAAACTTGCCAAGGACCAAGGCTATATAGAAACCATGTTCCACAGAAGAAGATATGTACCAGAGATAAATTCTAGAAACTTTAATGTAAGATCTTTTGGAGAAAGGGTAGCTCTAAATACACCTATCCAAGGATCTGCAGCAGATATAATAAAGATTGCCATGATTAAGGTTAGGGAAAATCTTTTGAAGGAAAAACTTGATGCAAGAATAGTCCTACAAATACACGATGAGATTATTATAGAATCTTCTTTAGAAGATGCAGAAAAAGCCAAGGAAGTTTTAAAGGATTCTATGCAAAGTGCAGTGAGTCTATCCATTCCTTTGCTGGTTGATGTAAATACTGGAGAAAGCATGTATGAATCAAAATAGGATAGTAATTACCGGAACTATAGCTTCCGGTAAATCAACCCTGGCTAAAATTTTAAGAGATGAAGGCTATTTGGTAATAGATTCTGACCAAGTTAACAGAAGACTTCTTGAAAAAGACGGGGCAAACTATAAGGCTATAAAAGAATCTGGGATTTTTGATTCTGCCTTTGATGGAGATAAGCTTGATAAGAAAAAACTTGCCCAAATAATTTTTTCTGACAAAGAAAGAATGGAAGCTATAAATAGGTTGACACATGGAAATATAATATCTACAATTGAAAAGAAAATAGAGGAAAGTGGAGAAAAAACAGTCTTTATAGAAATTCCCTTGTTCTTTTCAATGAAAGAATCCATTGCTTACGATGAGGTTTGGCTAGTCGATGCTGATAGGGATGTTCAAATAAAAAGACTTATGAAAAGAGATGAGATTTCTAAGGCTTATGCTCTTAAAAAGCTTGAAAGTCAAGCCAAAAGAGACGAGATGCTAAAGGGATCAGATTTTGTGTTTGATAATTCCTCTGACCTTGAGAACTTAAAAAGCCAAGTTATGGAAAAATTAAAAGAAGTGGAGAAAAATAGATGAAGTTTATAAAAGGCCTATTAAAATTTATCCTATTTCTAGTAATGCTAGTTGCTGTGGGGATTTTTATTTCCTTTGCAGTGGTTGCCTACCAAACATCTAGACAACATATATCCTATCAAGAACAGATAAACCACTATAGTGAACAGTACCATGTAGATCCTCTTTTGACAGCTTCTATAGTAAAGGTAGAAAGTGACTTTGATATCAATGCTCACTCTAACCAAGATGCCAAGGGACTTATGCAACTTCTTGATGAATCTGCAAGACATTCTGCAGAAATAATTGGGGAAGAATACTACCCAGAAAAGCTAAAGGATGTTGACTATAACCTAAATCTTGGGGTTGCCTATTATGATTACCTCTATAGGTATTACAACAATATGGAGCTTGCACTTGCTGCTTATAATGGAGGTATAGGAAATGTAGATGAGTGGATAAATAAAGGAATAATAGATAAAAATGACCCAAATGTGAACAATATTCCAATAGATGAAACCAGGCAATATGTCACAAAAG
>JAUNLL010000156.1 GCA_030532275.1 Peptoniphilus sp.
ACTTGTATGGTCAGATTAGATATGCAATCATATTTTTTTGCCAAATCTACAAGTTCGTGGTAATGAGTTGCAAAAAGAGTCTTTGCCTTTATATTTTCCACAATATATTCCACAATCGCCCAAGCTAAGGAAATACCGTCATAGGTGCTGGTACCTCTACCCACTTCGTCTAAAATCACAAGAGATGATGAAGTTGCATTGTCCAAAATATTTGCAACTTCCTTCATTTCAACCATAAAAGTACTTTCTCCCTTTGATAGGTTGTCAGAAGCTCCGATACGAGTGAAAATCTTATCCACAATGGATAGGTCAGCCTTTGCAGCAGGCACATAGCAACCCATTTGTGCCATTAGGACAATTAGTGCCACCTGCCTCATATAGGTGGATTTTCCCGCCATATTGGGACCGGTTATTATGTGTATGAGATTATCCTTATCATCAAGTAAGGTATCATTGGGAACAAATAGTTCATCTGTAAAATTAAACTCAATAATGGGATGTCTGCCATCCTTAATTTCTATTATTCCCTTAGAATTAAATGTCGGCTTCGTGTAATTGTTTTTTATTGATAAATCTGAAAAATCTGTCAGTACATCAACTAAAGATACTGTTTTTGAAAGTTCTTGGATATTTTTTATATTTTCCGATAAGTATTTTTTTAATTCATCAAATATGGATAATTGCAAAGTCAGAGCATCATCCTTGGAGGAAAGAAGCTTTGCTTCCATTTCTTTAAGTTCTATGGAAAAATATCTCTCCGATCCAACTAAGGTTTGTTTTCTTATATATGTTGATGGAACTTTATCCACAAAGGATTTTGTGACTTCGATGAAATAACCCAATATCTTGTTGTATTTGACCCTGAGATTTTTTATTCCAGTTTTTTCTCTTTGATCATTTTCGAATTCAAGTATCCATCTTTTGGCCTTTGTGCTCATATCGAACAAATCATCCAATTCTTTTGAAAATCCCTTTTTTATAAATTGATTTTCTTCAAAATTCGCAGGAGGATCATCAATTATCATATTTTCAATGGTAGATGAGAGATCTTTCAAAGGATCGATTTTATCAGACAGCTCGCATAGAATTTCGTAAGCTGTTGCATTTAAAATCATTTTTATATTTTTTATTGATTTTAATGAATTGAGCAAAGCTACTAAATCCTTGGGAGTAATGGTGGAATTGGAGATTTTAACACTGAGTCTTTCAATATCATATATTTCATTTAACTCTTTGATCAACTTATCTAAAAGAATGAAATCTTCGTTGAACTTCTCAACTATGTCAAGTCTGTATTCTATTGCTTCTCTGTATTTAAGCGGTTTCTCAATCCATTTTTTTAGTGTTCGTGAGCCCATGGATGTCTTGCAATTATCTAGAACTCCTAAGAGAGAATCTTTTTTTGAATTTGTATTTAATCCTTTTACCAATTCCAAATTGATTTTAGAACTTTCATCTATCAATAAATTATCATCACTATTGTAATAAATTACAGAATTCAGATGCTTAAAGCCATCTTTTTGCGTTTTTATGATATAAGCGAGTAAAACTTTTATTGAAATCATATCGCTTATACTTCCCTTGCCCTTTAAATTAAGCAGATCTTCAAAAATATTGGTGTCCTTAATATATTCCTCAAAGTCATTTATATTGATATTTAAATCTTCAATATAATTGATA
>JAUNLL010000040.1 GCA_030532275.1 Peptoniphilus sp.
TAAAAAATACCCTCCTCACTGGTTTGTCCAGTAAGGGGGGTACATATCAAAAGTTAGGGGGTTTACTAATTAATAGTTAAAAATTGACAAGTTGATCTTCGCTGTTGAAAAAAGTCTTGCTTCCGTAGCTTACAAATATGATGGTGGACAGCGATACTGCTCCTGCAATTCCCAGCATTATGGCGATTTGATATTCTATGGCGGTGATGGGAGATATACCTGATAGTATTTGACCTGTCATCATTCCCGGAAGGAATACTATTCCCATGCCCATCATGGAGTTGATGGTGGGAAGTATGGCTGAATCAAAGGCGTTATCCACGATTTCCTTAGCTGCGTCCCTGGGTGTGGCTCCAAGCATGAGAGAGCTTTCGATTTTGGCTTTGTTGGCGTGCATGCCCTCCAAGAGGTTGTTGACACCTAGAGAGATGCCTGTCATGGCGTTGCCTACCAACATTCCTGCAATGGGCACGAAGTATCTTGCGTCGTACCATGGTTTTATTCTAACGACGATCAGCAAGAAGAAGAATATGGTAAAGACCGTTCCCACAAAGAGTGCAATGGCGATTATCTTTTTCAATTCCTTAGGAATTTCTCTCTTCGTTCTTTTAAATACATTATTTATTGCAAAGACTTCCATGACAGCAATTATTATCAGCGTGTATATGGGATGGTTGTTTTCGAATATATATCCTAGAATATATCCCACCAACATCAATTGAACTGTCATGCGGAAGGTACTCAATATTATTATCTTTTCTCTGGATATGTTTCTCTGCTTGACTATAAGTAGAAGTATCAATATAAATATGTAGGCCGTTGCCATTTGAATTAAATTTAAATCAACTACTCCGTTCATATTGCACCTCCGTCAAAGATCTTATTTTTTTCCAGTTTAATTATTTCGTCGGAAAATTCTTCCGCCATGCTCTTGGAGTGTGTGACCATGACCATGGTTTTGTTATTTTCCCTTATATAGGATACCACCATGTTTATGATCAACTTTTCCGTTTCGTCATCCAGTGCCGAAGAGGGTTCATCCAACAAAAATACTTCCGGATTCATGACCAAAATTCTTATCAAAGCTATTCTTTGCAATTCGCCGCCGGACAGGTTTTCGATGGGATCGTCTAAATTTTTGATCAGGCCGCTCCTCTTTATAAAATCCTTCAATATGCTGTCTGATACGGGAGGTTTGCCGGTGAAATTCAGACCTACCATCAAATTATCTCTTATGGTTCCCTCGTAGGCTACGGGATTTTGCGCCAACATGATGACTTCACGTCTTAATTGTACGGAGTTGATCTCCCTTAAATCCTTGCCCTTGTAAAGAATTTTTCCCTCTGAGGGGCTGTTCATTTTGTTTAGCATTTTTATCAAAGTGGTCTTTCCGCTACCGCTTTCACCGATTATGGAAGTCACTTTGCCTGAACTTATATGCATATTTTTGATGTTCAGTATATCCTTGAACTTTACATCTTGAAATTCAAACATATTATCACCTTTCGCTTGTTGATGATATCATTATACAACAAAAAAATTTTTATGTAACAAATTTAATCATATTGACAAGTAAAAAAAATACGGGTATTATAAAAGAAAACACCTCTGGTGTATTATATTTTTTTTCATATTGGCAATTGAGTGCCAATTTTTTGTTTTTCTGGAGGAAAAGAGCAGTTGCTTTTAGAGGGCGAAGTACGTATAAACACCCTTGCGCCATTGTAAAATATAATTATAAAATGTGGAAAAATCATAAGCGGAGAGAATAAAATACCGATTTGTAAAGATTTTCAATTCATTGATATAGGAGGATGAAATGACAAAGTTTATATTCGTGACAGGAGGAGTTGTATCGGGAATCGGCAAGGGAATTGCCGGAGCCAGCATCGGCAGGCTTTTAAAGAGCAGAGGCCTCAGCGTATTTATGCAAAAATTCGATCCCTATATAAATGTTGACCCGGGCACCATGAGTCCTTACCAACACGGAGAAGTGTTCGTCACCAAGGACGGAGCGGAAACGGATTTGGATCTGGGACATTACGAGAGATTTATTGATGAGGAATTGACCAAGGTGGCATCAATAACTACGGGCAAAGTTTATTCAAAGGTTATCGACAAGGAAAGAAGGGGGGATTACAACGGTTCGACGGTACAGGTAATTCCTCATATCACCGATGAGATTAAAAAATCCGTCTACAAAGCTGCTGAACAATCAAAGGCCGATGTGGTGATAACGGAAATCGGAGGCACCGTAGGGGATATTGAATCCTTGCCTTATCTGGAAGCCATCAGACAGATACATTCGGAAAATAAGGCGGAAGATGTGCTCTTTGTGCATACGGTTCTTGTGCCTACCATACCTGGCACTACGGAATTAAAGACCAAGCCCACTCAACACTCCTTTAAATCTCTGATGTCCTACGGAATAAAGGCAGATATAATCATCACCAGAGCGGAAGTTGAGATAACAGACGATATAAAGGCGAAGATATCTCTGTTCTGTGACGTGCCCAGAGAGGCCATAGTGGAATCCAAGACGGTGGATTTAATATATGAAGTTCCGATAGTTTTCCATGAACAGGGAATAGATGACTATATTTTAAACAAACTGAATCTTGAACCCAAGCACGATTCCAACAAAGACTGGCAAAATATGGTGGAAAGATTTAAAAAAGCTACAAAAAAAGTAAATATAGCCCTTGTGGGCAAGTACACCGAACTGCACGACGCCTACATATCAGTGAATCAAGCGCTCTATGATGCAGGGTACAACAACGATGCAGTAGTGAAAATCAACTGGATAAATGCAGAAATGATCACGGAAGAAAATGTTGAAAAAACCTTCGAGGGAATGGACGGAATAATAGTGCCGGGAGGATTTGGCAAAAGAGGCACCGACGGTATGATACTTGCCAGCAAGTACGCAAGAGAGAAGGACATACCCTACTTGGGAATATGCTACGGAATGCAAATAGCGCTTATAGATATTTGTAGAAATAAATTAGGTTTAAAGGGAGCAAGCTCCACGGAAATAGACCCCGACACTCCCTATCCCATAATAGATTTGCTTGAAAACCAAAGACCCAATGACAATTTAGGCGGAACTTTAAGACTGGGCAACTACGAATGTCTTATAGAAAAGGACACCAAGGCACATGAACTTTACGGAGAAGATGTGATATTTGAAAGACACAGACACAGATATGAATTCAACAACAGTTTCAGAGGACAAATAAGAAAGGCCGGAGTGGTCTTTAGCGGAATAAATGAAGATTTGGACTTGGTGGAAATCATTGAATTGAAGGACAAAAAATTCTTTATGGCATGTCAATTCCATCCTGAATTTAAATCAAGACCCAACAGACCCCATGCGCTTTTTGAAGGATTTATCAAAGCGTCACTAAAATAAATATTCAATAAAGAGAAAATCGAAATTGTCGGTGAAAGGTGAAATTAAAAAGACAAGTACAGCTTCTTGCTCTGCTTGTCTTTTTTTATATCCATGTCAAAAGACCTCATCTCTTTGCTTTTATGTATTGCAAAATTGTAGCTATTAGTATTTAATAATATTAATAGAGAATGTGGGTGATATGCTATGAGCGAGTATTGGGATATCTACAATAAAAAGGGCAAAAAGAAAAACAAGGTCATTAAAAAGGGCAAAATATTAAAGAGTGGAGAATACCATCTGGTCGTTGAAGGCTGGATAAGGTGTGCAGAAAATAAATTTTTGTTGCAGAAGAGAAGTGCAAACAAAAAGCTGTTTCCCGATATGTGGTACTGTTCCGTGGGCGGTTCCGTTCATGCGCAGGAGGAGCCTTTAGAGGCCCTTATCAGGGAAACACGTGAAGAGCTTTCTCTGGATATTTCCAAGGCACCCATAAAACTCAAGCGAATAATCATCGAGGGACATACGATTTTCTATATATATTTAATAGATAAAAAGGTAAATATTGATGAACTCGTACTGCAGAAAGAGGAAGTGTCGGCGGTGATGATTGCCGATGTTGAGGATATGCAAAGGCTGATAAAACAGGGAAAAATGGTATATCTCAAATACTACGACAGGTTCTTCAGTTCTGTTGAAAAGATAAAATATTTAGGATAAAATAAGTGTAATGTCCTCTTATTCGCAGTAGAGGAATTATAGTACAGGAGGTATTGTATGAAGCTATATAACACATTGACAAGAAAAAAAGAAGAGTTTGAGCCTTTGCAAAAGGGATTGGTCACCATGTATAATTGTGGACCTACGGTTTACAATTTCATACATGTGGGCAATGCAAGACCTTTATGTGTTTTTGATACCTTGAGACGTTACTTTTTATATAAGGGATTGGATGTAAAATTCGTTGTGAATTTTACTGATATAGACGATAAGATAATAAACAAATCCAAGGAAGAACATGTAACTTCACAGGAAATAGCAGAAAGATATATAGAAGAGTTTAAAAAGGATGCCAACGGTTTACATCTCTATGATTATAAAACTTACAACCCGAGAGCGACGGAACACATAAATGAAATAATAGATTTTATCCAAATACTCTTGGACAAGAATGCGGCCTATGTAGCTGAAGGAGATGTGTACTTCGACATCAACAGCGCAGAGGACTACGGCAAGCTGTCCAAGAAGAATCTCGAAGATCTCATAAGCGGAGCGAGGGTGGATGTTTCCGATATAAAGAAAAGTCCGGCGGATTTCGCCCTTTGGAAAAATAAAAAAGAGGGAGAACCCTACTGGAAAGCACCTTGGGGAGAGGGAAGACCCGGTTGGCACATAGAATGTTCCGTAATGGCAAAGACCCTATTGGGTGAAACCATAGACATACATTCAGGTGGAGAGGATCTTCAATTTCCGCACCATGAAAATGAAATTGCACAATCGGAAACTTGCAACGGCAAGCCCTTTGCAAGATTTTGGCTCCACAACGGAATGATAACTGTAAATGATGAAAAGATGTCTAAGTCCTTGGGCAACTTCTTCACAGTTCGTGAAATCTCAGAGCTTTTTGATCTTGAAATACTTAGATTTTTCCTATTGGGAGCACATTATCGCTCACCCATAAACTTCTCAAGGGAGATAATGGAACAGACTAAAAATTCCCTTGAAAGAATTTACAATTCCAAGTGGAGAATGGAAGAACTCCTTGGAAAAGCAGAGGACAAAGAATTGTCCGAGGAAGAAAAATCTCATCTTGAAGCCGTGAAAAAGGAAGTTGAATACTTTGAAAATTCCATGGATGACGACTTAAATACAGCTGATGCCATCACCGCAATATTCAACATAGTCAAACTGGCAAATGTCAACTTGAAGGAAGGCTCTTCAAAATCCGCAGTGGCAGAAACATTGAACACCTTGTTGAAATTGACCAAGGTTTTGGGAATACTTGAAAACGAGGAAGAACAAGTGGATTCAGAAGTTGAAGAACTGATAAAGGAAAGAGAAGCTGCAAGGGCAGGTAGAGATTTCAAGAGAGCCGACGAAATAAGAGATTTGCTCCTTCAAAGGGGAATTCAAATAAAGGATACAAAAGACGGAACGACATGGAAGAAAATTTAAAATTTCTTGAGATATCAAGAGGATACGATGACAAGTCCATAAGAGAATTGTCACCTCTATCCTTGGCCTTTGTGGGAGATGCAGTCT
The DNA here is from genome assembly GCA_030532275.1 of Peptoniphilus sp. Lineage (GTDB taxonomy): Bacteria > Bacillota > Clostridia > Tissierellales > Peptoniphilaceae > Peptoniphilus_E. The sequence goes on from JAUNLL010000040.1 coordinate 5,654, forward strand.
ACGAACTCTTGGTAAGGCTTTATGTGCTAAAGGGCAACAAAAATGTAAATACCTTGCACAGAAAGGCGATCCAGTATGTAAAGGCACAGGCACAGGCGAGGGGATCGGAATTAATAATGGATCGATTGACCGAGGAGGAACTCAGCGTCTTTAAAAGAGGCAGAAATGCCAATCCTCACACAGTACCCAAGAATGCAAAAATCGTAGATTACCGCATGGCCACAGGGCTTGAAGCTCTATTCGGATATCTTTATTTAAGGAACGAAGGAAGTCGAATAATAGAACTATTTAAAATGATGGAGGATTTGAAATGAAAGTTGAAATTATAGCCCATACCCCCAATCCTGAAGAACTTATTGCTCAAGCTGCAAAGCTCTGCTATTCTCCTGTGGGAGTAAGTGAAATAAAGGAAAAAATGACACCGGAAAGCAGAGATAAATTTTTAAAGCTGTTGATGAGTTTTTCTCATGCTTCACCCCTGGAACACTCCTACTTCACCTTTGCAGTAGAGGGAGTATCCAGATCATTTAGTCACCAATTGGTAAGACACAGAATAGCATCCTATTCTCAACAATCTCAAAGATATGTGAGATTGGACAATTTTGAATATATAATTCCACCCAAAATCGCAGAAAACGAAGAAGCCAAGAAGGTATTTATAGAGTCTATGGAACAAGATGCCAAGGCTTATCAAAAGCTGACGGATATCCTCATAACTGAAAAGGCCAAGGAACTCATAGCAGGCGGAATGGAAGAAAGCAAGGCGAGAAAAAGAGTTGAAAAAGATGCCATTGAAGATGCAAGATATGTATTTCCCAACGCTTGCGAAACAAAGGTGGTATTCACCATGAACGTGAGAACTTTAATTCACTTCTTCGAGCTTAGAACTTGCACCAGAGCACAATGGGAAATAAGAGAAGTTGCCATTGAAATGCTTAGACAATGCAAGAAAATCGCTCCCATTCTCTTTGCTGATTGTGGACCGTCATGCGTAAACGGACCTTGCCAAGAAGGCGCTATGTCCTGTGGCAGACAGGCGGAAATGAGGGAATTTTTTAAAGGACTTTAATCATGGAAGAATACGTATATGGGAGAAACCCTGTAATTGAAGTTTTAAAAAATGACAAAGCCGACAAAGTTTACATTCAGAAAATGAGCTCCGAAGGCTCCATCAAAAAAATATATGCCCTTGCAAAGGAAAAGGGCGTATTGATAGCGCAGGTCAACAAATCTAAACTGGACTTTCTCAGCTCAAAGGGGAATCACCAAGGAGTGGTGGCCCTTGTGAGCGGATATAATTACAGTGAATTGGAGGACCTCATCGGCGAAAAAATAATCATATTGGACAAGGTGGAGGACCCACACAACTTGGGAGCTGTGGCGAGATCGGCAGAAGCGCTGGGCTTTAAGGGTATCATCATACACAAACACAACAGCGCCTATGTGAACGAGGTAGTCTACAAGACCTCGGCAGGTGCCATAGACAATGTGAAAGTCCACATAGCGAGCAATATCTCCAATGCCATTGAAAAATTGAAGGAGAGGGGATATTGGATTTACGGTGCTGACCTAAGGGGTGAGAACCTCTATAAAACCGATATGAAGGGTGAAATAGCCATAGTGCTTGGCAATGAGGGCAAGGGCATATCTCCCTCCGTGAAGAAGCACTGTGACGTGATAGTTTCCATTCCCATGGTCGGAAAGATAAACTCCCTCAACGTATCCTGTGCCGCATCCATAGTGATGGCGGAAGTTCAAAGAAAAAATGAAACAGCTCAGATATAAAAAAGATAGCGAATACATTTTTGTAGATGGTTACAACATAATCAACTATTGGGATGTTTTCAAAGACTTCAAGGGTGAGTTGGAAGACCGTCGGTTGAAGCTCTGCGACATATTGGCGGAGTACGCCCACTTGACCCACGAGAAGATAATATTGGTTTTTGACGGCTACATGGTCAAGAAATCCTCAGGAGCCATCTACGATTACAAGGGAATAAAGGTCATTTTTACCAAGGAATTTGAAACGGCGGACCACTTCATAGAAAAGGAATTGGCTGAAGTAGGCAGAGTTAGAAGGATAAGAGTTGCCACATCGGACAACATCGAACAGCAGATCATACTCTCAAGGGGAGGTTCGAGGATCTCTGCCAGAGAATTTGAAGTTGAAGTCTACACGGTCATGAACAAGGTCAAGAAAAATATACAGACGAGCAATGTTCCCACAAAAATAGTGAGCCTTGATGAAGAAACACTAGCAATGCTCAGCAAACTCAAGGATAAAATTGAATAATATAAAAAACCCCGCAACGCGGGGATTTTTTGTATCTTAAATAACTATAAAAATTTGCTCTTCAGGTTGTTCCAGTAGGAATCTTGGGAGAAAATCAATTTCTTTATGCTCTTGTTGGAGAGTTTTAAATTGATTTTTTTAAGTCCTGAAAAAAAGAATTCCTCACCGTCTACAAGGAGAAGGGATGAGTTGATATATCTTTTTTCGGGAATTAAGGAGATGATGTAATTCCCGGGAATCACTATGGAACTGGAAAGAGAGCGATAAGCCGCACTGTTGATGGGAGCTATGGGCGTAAGCTGCATCACTTCCAAAGAATGATGCACAAGTGCTCCTCTCAAAGAAAAATTATAGGCTGTGGATCCCGATGGAGTTGCCACTAAAACTCCGTCGCCTGAAAATTTTTCCAAGTGATTTCTGTTGATGTATATATTCATGTGAATTATCTTTGAATTTTTTGCCTTTAGAGCGATTTCATTCAGTCCGGTCAATATATGAGATCTGTTCTTTGTGAAGACCTCAGCTCCAATCAGCTTCAATTCTTCTATGGTGTAGTTTCCGTTGGAGTAGTCATCTATAAACTCATCTATCTTGTCGGAGCTTATTTCTTGATAGAAGCCGAGATGGCCTGTGTTAATTCCCACCATGGGAATCTGCGAGAAGTTGCTTTTGTGTATGGATCGTATAAAGGTGCCGTCTCCTCCTATGCAGATGGTGAGCTCTGCATTTTCTGAAAAAGTTGTAGTGGGATTATATCCTCTGTCTGACAATTTTTTCATGAGTTCTTTAGAAGTTTTTTTAGATTCAAAATTGGAATTCATTAAGATATTTATGTATTTTTCTTTCATAATTTCCCCCTACGTAAGTACTATATTATAATAAATAGAAGAATATTAAAAGCTAAATTTCTAAATTTAATGCAATATAGCAACAGGGAATATTTGAATAAAGCAAGAAATTGCGATATAATAAAAACATACTCTGCGATGTGCGAAAAAGCTTATTTAATTCAACCGACATAAGAGATCCGGGAAACCAAATTTTTTGATGGATAACAGGCCGCGGAATTGTGGAAGTTAGAAATCAGGATGAGGTCAACCACACTGAGTGAGGGCGGGTCTGAATTAATAAGTGATACGGCATTGTGGAGTTTTTATTTATTTAATGATTGAAATTTCAGTATAGAGGGTAACAAAATAAGAAGAACATGAGTAATAAGCAGTTTAAATGAATTTAAGGAGTGACTTTATGGGACTATTTGATTATTTTGAAGAAAAAAGAAAAGAAGTAGCAAGAAGAAAAAGACTTGAAGATGCGGGTAAGGTAGTGACCGGAGCATCCCTTGGAGCGCTTTTAGGTCTTTTGTTTGCGCCTAAATCAGGAAAGGAAACAAGGGAAGAAATAGCTGAAAAGGCTAAGGAAACAGCAGATAATGTAGGTGCTATTTCCAAGGATGCGGCTGAAGAAATTCAAGTCAAGGCTCAACAAGCAGGCGAACAAGTCAAGAAAACTTATGCAGATCTTAAAGATAAATTAGGCGAAAAGAAATCTGAATTAGATGAAAATGTAGCAGTTGCCAAATCTAAGGCGGAAGCCATAGGCGATATAGTCAAAGCAAGTGCTGAAGACATCAAAGAAGAAGTTAAAGACACAGCTGACGACGTAAAAAAATCCGCTGAAGAAGTAAAGGAAGATCTTAAAGAAGGAGCAAAGGAAGTCAAGGAAAAATCTGAAGAGGCTTCAGAAGAAATTGATAAAGAATTAAATGAATAGGAGAGTGCCTTATGCAAGCAACTATAACATTGCAGGACCTTCTCGTCATGGTTCTTTATCTTGCAGGAGCAGGGGCGTTGATATTCTTGGCTCTTGTGCTGAAGAATTTGCTGGAGATTTTAAAGAAGGTTGATAAAATCCTTGAAACAAATCAGGGAATAATAGATGATACTTTTAAAAAGGTGCCGGAACTCACGAACAATGCCGTAGACATATCCACCAATGCCAACAGGATAAGCGGAGATGTTTCAGAAATCGTCGTAAAGGCAAAACCTGAAGTGGAAAAGGCGGTCGTTGCAATCGGATCGGTTTCAGATACTGTGGACGGAATATCCAGAAATGTGGACAAAACCACGCTGAAGCTCACCAACACCATATCCAATGTATCCGATACGATTTCAGATACATCCAAGACCATATCCATAAGTGCAAATAACATCGTAGATTATTTTTACATTTTGAAGGAAGTTTTAGAGGCGCTTAAACAAGTATTTTCAAAATAAGTTAATATAAAGACTCAAGGCGAAATTTTATATAAAATTTCGCCTTTGTCATACAATTTTTTAAAAATCCTGTATAATATAATTAGTTATGGAGGGAAAAATGAAAAAAATTAAATTTATCGTCAATCCCGGCTCAGGGAAAAAACAGTCTTTAAAGAAGGTAAATGAACTGATAAATTTATTTTCTGACGATGGATATAACATTGACTTGAGATTTACGAAATTCAAGGATGATGCTACGAATTTTGCCATGGAAGACGAGGGAGAGGACATTTTAGTTTCCGTCGGTGGAGATGGCACATTAAATGAGGTAATAAACGGGATTTACAGAGCGAAAAGAGAGGTTCCCTTAGCCATTTACAAAGCGGGAACGGTGAATGATTTTGCAAATGTGCTGGAAATTCCCGATGATACATATAAGTTTTATCAACTGATAAAAAATTTCAAGGTAGTGCCTGTGGACGTTGGACTTGCAAAGGACAGAGTTTTTGCCAATGTGGCGGCAGGCGGACTTTTTTCAAATATAGCTTATGAAGTGGATGTTGATTCAAAAAATAAATTCGGAAGATTGGCCTATTACGCTCAAGGAGTTAAGGAGCTTTATAAACATAACACGCAGAAGAGAGATAAGTTGAAAATAACCTTTGAATCGGAAGAATACAGCGGGACAGAGGAATTGGATTTGTTTTTGATATCGAATTCAAGCTATGTGGGCGGATTTAAAAACATAGTACCCGATGCCGATGTAAAGGACGGATATCTGCATGTGTTAATAATCAGAGATATAGATATCAAAGGTGTTCCGGACCTGTTGAGTTATCTGATAGATCCGACGCAATTCAAGACGGATATGATAAAACAATTCAAAACAAAAAAGGTTACAATAAGTTCTGAAAGTGATTTGGTAATCGACCTTGACGGCGAAAAATCTGAAGGACTTCCCATGACTTTTGAAGTATTGGAAAAAGAACTTAATTTAATATTAATGTAAGGAGTGATTTTATTGGCATCGACAATAAAAGATGTAGCCAGAATGGCTGATGTATCCATATCGACAGTATCAAGAGTTATTAACGATTCAAAGCCCGTTTCTCCGGAGGCGAGAAGAAGAGTGCTTCGTGCCATTGAAGTGCTCGATTACACCCCCAATGAAGTCGCTAGAAGCCTTGTAAAGAGGAAATCCTACTTAATAGGCATAATAGCCGACGATATAGGAACCTCCTACGTCAGTAAAATTTTAAGGGGAGTGGAAGAAATAGGGAGGATGTACGACTACGACATACTTCTTTCATGTTCCTACGGAGATCCGGAAGTGGAGCTGAAACTTGCAAAGGTCTTTGCACAAAAGCAGGTTGAAGGCATAATAGTAATTTCTTCAAAGCTGAACCAAAAGCTCATATACAAGCTAGAAGAATCCAAGATGCCACATATTGACATAAACAAATACTACGACATAGAAGAAAACTTAACCGTGAGAATAGAGTATGAAGAAATAAGCTATGAAATGGTAAAATACCTAATTGAAATGGGACATAAAAACATCGCGGCGGCAGTAATACAAAAGGACATAGACAGAACAGAAGAAAGGCACAAACTGAGCGGATACAAAAGGGCGATTAAAGAATACGGTTTAAAGGAAAACATAATATTCACAGGCGGCGCAAGTGAAAAGGAAATTCATAAAATATCCGAAGACATAGACAAAGCCGTAGCCGATAAAACCACAGCCCTCTTCTGCACCCAAGACGAGATGGCAATACACATAATCAACTACCTTTCAGACAGAGGAATAAAAGTACCCGATGACGTATCGGTAACGGGATTTGGCGGAACAGACATAACAGACATTTACAGGCCAAGACTTACCACGGTAAAAATATCCTATTACGACATAGGAGCGGTGGCGATTAGAAGAATCCTTAAAATGATAGAAAAGAAGTCCATAGACAACGACGAAAGAGTTATTCTACCCATAGGAATATTAAAAAGAGATACAGTAAAAGATCTTAACAAGTAAGATAAAATGAAGATAAAAATATTAATAGATAAAGATTTTTTAAAATTTGGGATAACCAAGCTGCTTGAAGAAGATCACGAAGTACACTATGCAAAAAATTTCCGTGAAGTAAAAAAAAGCGAATATCTTGTAACCGATAAATTTATAGACAGAGATAGGACGGTAATAATATACTCAAGCACGGAAGAAGCGCTATTTTCATCGGCAAAAATAAAAATAACCGAAGACTCAACAGCCTTTGAATTTTTAGAAGCCATAGAAGCCTTAAAGGACGGGCAAAGCTATTCTGCAAAAGAAATAAAAAAATCTGAAGAGAAGGTATTAAAATCAAAGGAATATTTACAAAATTTAAATGCAAGACAGAAATTTTTGATATCTGAAATAATATCAGGCAGCACAAATTCTGAAATTGCAAAAAAATTATACCTAAGCGAAGGCACAGTAAAGAACAACCTTACAGACCTATATAGAAAAATAGATGTAAAAAGCAGAATGGAATTAATAAAAATTTGTAAATTGGTGTTGACATAAAAGTATCAAGATGTTATTATAATCAAGTCAGTTCGAGCAAGTAACTTTTAAATAAAAAAATAAAAAAAGTACTTGACAACAGACAAAAAGACAATATATAATAGACAAGCTACTTCAAAAACGAAGGAGCAAAGAACCA
>JAUNLL010000157.1 GCA_030532275.1 Peptoniphilus sp.
CAATCCTTCAACTCCACCTATTACAAAATGATTAGGATATTTGAAAAAGTGGCTTGAATGAGCCATTAAAATGGCTGCAAAAGACATAAGAAGAAACTCTTTCCACCTTGGCATGGGTTCATGTTTAAATCTGGCCCTTTTGTCCCTTCTTAATATGTTTATACCTGCATGCCCTATTTTATAGTCTATAGAGCAACTGTCACCAGGCTTTTGTTCGGTCATTTTTTCCTCCTAGAGAAAGTATTAAAAAAAGCCATATGGCTTTTTTTAATCGTTTGCGTAATTATCAAAATATCCCTTAATTAATACTATTGGTGTACCTTTATCTCCTGAACCCGATGTTAAGTCGGACAAGGATCCTAAAAGGTCAGTAATTTGTCTAGGAGTTGTTCCTAAACTTTCCTTAGTTCCCATTAGATCCTTGTTTTTCTTTGATATTTTATCCCTCATCAAGTCAGTCATTTCTTCATCTGACAAATCCTTGTATTCGTTGTCTGCTATATACTTGATTTTTAACTCGCTTGGTGTTCCAACAAGTCCTTTTGTATATGCTGGTGATACAACAGGATCTGCTAATTCCCAAATTTTCCCGACAGGATCTTTGAAAGCTCCATCACCATATATCATTACTTCAACTTCTTTATTGTATTTTTCTTTAAATTTACTTTGCAATTTGTCAACTATTTCTTGTCCATCTTTTGGGAATAGTTTTACAAGTTCATCTGTTGCAAGGTTTGACCCTAAAAGGCCGTAATCTTTATTATATCCTGACCCATCAACAGATTCTGTCAAAATATCAGCCAAGGTATAAACCTTTTTTGCACCCGAATTTTTTAGTTGTTTCTTTATAATATTTCTTGTGTGAATTGAACAAACTAAAACTTGGTCGGTAAATTTTAAGACATCTGTAGGATTGTTAAAGAAATGTACTTCTGAATTTAAGGCCATCTCTTTATACAAAGATATATAGTCAATTCCTGTGAATTGGTGTCTATAATCTCCTGCAAGGCCTCTAAATTCCTCCTCAGACAAAACATCTGTATATGGGTTTATACCGCTGTTAAATAGGTCCATTTGATCTATAATGGAGTTTCCCACTTCGTCATGTGGATATGATAGACATATATGTAATTTCTTTCCGCTCCTAGCAAAAGCTTTTAGCAAGATAGAAAATCTATTTCTTGATAATATTGGGAATAATATTGCTATTTCGTCAGAATCAAATTTCTCTCCTATATCTTTAGCTATTTGATCAACACTTGCATAATTTCCTTGTGCACGAGCTACAAGAGATTCTGTTATACAAACAACATCCTTATCCTTTATTTTAATGCCATGGTTTTCAACAGCATTGTTAACACTATCAAAAACTACCTCTACTATGTCGTCTCCTTTTTTAATAATTGGAGCTCTAACTCCCATTGAAACCGTTCCGATATATCTTTGCATAAATATCTCCTCCCTGTCGTATTATACAGTATCATTATAAAAAGTAAAAGACAAAATTTAAAAAAATTTTGCCTTAAATTGAATGTTTCAGGACCTTATTTCTTGACTTTCTTTACACTTAGGACACTTTACCCTAATTTTTCCCTTTCCTTTGGGAATTCGAAGTTCTTTGCCGCAATTCTTACATTT
>JAUNLL010000041.1:0-1719 GCA_030532275.1 Peptoniphilus sp.
CAGATCCAAATCCAGATCCCAATCCCAATCCTAAACCTGACTGGAAACCTGATTTAAAACCCAATCTGAAACCCGACCTGTCAAATGGTAATAAATACAATCCCATGTACACCCTGTGGTTGGTCGATGATGAAAGGGACGACTTGTACAGATTCTATGTTGAAGGTTGGGAAGATAACTTTATGCCCACTAAGGGTATTACACGCGCTGAAATTGCGCAGATACTGGCCAGAGCCTTGAGATATGACGGATACGAAACACATATAATAGATGTGGACTATCCCGATGTTGATGAGAATGAATGGTATTTCAATGCTGTTTTGACGACGACACAGGCAGGAGTGTTTAAGGGAATGGATGACGGCAATTTTGAACCCCAAAGAGAAATAACTCAAGGAGAGCTTATTGCAACACTGAAGCGTTTCCAAAGACTGGAAGATTCAGATAAAAACATCATGAATACAGATGTTGAACATTGGGCGTCAAAGGAAGTAAATGCAGCAGCTGAAGAAGGTTGGTTAAAGTTATATATGGACGGAATTAAAGAATTCAACGCCGACTCGGTTATAACGCGAGAAGAAGTCGTCACCATTGCCAACAGGGCCTTTAACAGACCTGTGGACGAGTCTTATATAGACAGATATGCCGATGTGTTGGCAGGTCTTAAGACCTTTAAAGACGTGGATAGAAATATGTGGAGCTACTATGAAATTTTAACAGCGGCGAACACCTACATCAAGGAAAGAGATTCAAAGACATGGATAAATCATGCAGTATTTGATGAAGGACCCGATACTCTGATTTCTGAAATTGAGTTCTACAATTCACTAAAGAATACACCCATACAGATAAAATTTCAAAAAGACTTGAGAAAATAATCCATTAATTTATAGGTTAAAAATCGAAAGTGATGAGATTTTAATCGGAAGTCTTTAAGTGAAAGATGAAAGGCTATGAGTACAAACTCATAGCCTTTTTTAGATTTAACCTCTATTTATTCAAATTGTTAAATTTTAAGTTTCTTTGTTTCATAGATTTCTACAACGGAATATCCGTAATCCTAAAGCCTGCTTTTAAATATAGTATTTTGCAAACTGTCTGTTTACAGTTGGGCAGATGCGCATTTAAAAACCACCCTCTTGCGGGTGGCTGTGATTACAGTTCAACTTCGCTGTTGTCTTTGTCCAACATATGCATTGAAACTGTGGCATTTAAGTATTTTTCTAAATTTTCCTTGATGAATTCAAGGGCTTCTTTTAATTCGTCAAGTCTTTCGGTGTTTACAATTTCCATTATGAGAAAGGCGTTCTTTGTGTCTTCGGTGATCATGGTTCTTTGACCGTCTCTCCAGTTAAAGCATCTGCACACAGCTCCTGCATCGTCTTTGTAGCAGAGTTCACCGGGATAGGTGGGTTCGTTTCTGGTGGAACCGATGGCATAAAATTCGTCATCGCCCTCTGTGATCGTGAGTTTCATATCTCCTACGAATTTATCGGAATCTTCGGCTCCGCAGGGCAATCCGTATTTTAAAGATGCTGAATTGTATATGTCCACTAAGGTATTTATCGATCCTACGATATTTCCGCTTTCCACTCTCTTTAGGAGTGCTTCTATGGAACATCTGGCGCCTTTTTTGGTCTTGAATTTCTTGAAGGCTTCTCTCCACACCGCCACTACGGGGTTTTCGCTCATTTGATTTTTCACAAGGTATTTTTCCGC
>JAUNLL010000041.1:1741-12570 GCA_030532275.1 Peptoniphilus sp.
AGCATTTTTTTGACTTCCAAGGGACTGTTGTCGGAATTTTCCATGTCCTTTATCAACAGAACACCTAGTTTGGCTTCGGGAAATAGTTCAAAAAAACTTTTATCAGCTATAAATTTACTCATTGTATTCCTCCCTTAGTTTTGTATTCATTATATAGGTTGATGAAGTTTTTCTCAAGGGAACCCGTCAGTTCCACGCCCAGTTCCGCAAATACTTCATCGAGGTTTTTAAATAGCAGTACAAAATCGTCGTAGTCTATGTTGTTGCCCATGTGGCCTATTCTGAAGATTTTTTCAGTGTTGTATCCCACGCCCTTGGAGATGGCTATGTTTCTCTCTCTCATCCTTGCGAGGATGGATTCGCTTTCTATGCCTTCGGGGTTTATGACTGCGGTTACGGTATTGGAGAAGCTGTCCTTTGCATAGAGTTCCAGTCCGCAGTTTGTGAGGCATTGTCTTGTGATCTCTGCGTATTTAGCGTGCAGACTTGTGAAGTCCTTGGATAGGGCTTGATCTATGGCCTCTTCCAAGGCGTAGATGAGATTTTCATTCATGGTGTAGGGGAAGGGTGCCAGATCGTTGAAGTAGTAGTTGGCAAAGTTCATATAGTAACTTGGAATTTTGCTTTTTCTGTTTTCGATTTTTTCCTTTGCTCTTTCTGACAGGGTCACCATGCCCATGCCCGCCGGAGCGCTCAAACATTTTTGAGAACCACAGAGCAGTACGTCCACTTTGAATTCATCGAAGTCCACATATTCTCCGCCCACGCCTGAAACGCTGTCCACCACGGACAAAATTCCGTATTTATTCAACAGAGTGCAGATTTTTTTAATGTCATTGGAAATACCTGAGGGTGTTTCACAGTGAACGAGAGTTGCAAGGGCGAAGTCATGGTCTTTTTCAAGATATTCTTCCAGATTATGTATATTTATACCTCTTCTGAAGTCGTCTTTATACATGAGGGCTTTTCCTCCGAAGCTTTCCACATAATCGGCAAAGCCTTCTCCGAAAAATCCGTTGTAGATCACCAAAACTCTTTCGTCCTTTTCCATCAGGGAGCAGATGGCGGCTTCAAGGGATATTATGGCTTCTCCCAACATGAAAAATGAAGTTGCACGGGTGTTTATGAGTTGGTTGTATTTTTTCGTCACAGATTCGTAGTAGTCTTTGAAATCGGGATCAAGATCCGGATTTGTTTTAGACAAGCTCATTTTAGCCAGTACTTTTTCATTTATGGAAGTGGGACCTGCACATAGTATTTTCATTTGAATCACCTTTCGATTGATATTATTTATTTGATTTAATATAGAGTATTACATCTTGGATTCTATGGTATTGCTTGAAATCCAACCGTCAAATTCTTCCTTTGTGACGGAGTTAACCGCCTTTACTTCGCACCATACCCTTTCTACGCCTTCGATTTTGGTGTTGTAGATGTAGAGTTCCGATTCCTTGGGCAAAACCGTGATTATTTCGGACTCAATGGAGGGTTCAGCTCTTAAATTCGCCTTTTCTACGGCGATTTTTTGGTAGGTGTTGATGAGCGTTTCAGATTTTTTGATTATTTCGGCTCGGCTCTTCTCTATCTCCACATATTCTTCAGAGGTGTCTATATCCGATGTACCTGCATAAGAATCGGATTTGAGGATAAAGTTTTTCATATTTTGTGCCTTTGCCGACTCGTCGATGACTGAAATATATTGATTAAGCAGGCTCAATGAACCGATGTAGTCGCCATTTTCAATGTATTTTTCTGCATCTTGAAGGATGATTTCCTCCAACTCCGATATTCTGTTTTGAGAATTGGCGTAGTTTTCCGCATCTTCCGACAGCACTTGTTTGAAGTTCTTTATGGCATCTATGAATTTTCCCTGGGACATGAATTTAATGCCTGCTTTATAAAAGTCCTCGGACTTGTTCAGAGCCTGAGCTTTTTCAAAGAGGGGAGCTGTTTCGTAATTGGGGTTGTTCTTCAAGGTTTCCAGTTTGTTCACAGCTTCCTTGTATTGGCCTATTTTAAGATAGTTCTTGGCATCTTCAAAATTCCTTTTATCTCGATAGTCGGTGTATAGGCGAATTGCCACGAAAATCACAACTATGGCCAACAATGCCATGACTATTGAAGCGACGGTCTTCCTATTTCCTTTTTTCCCTTCATCCACTTCTTTGTTGATCCTCTTTTTTTCGATGAGATCCGTGGTGGGAGCGATTTTTATCATTTGAGTTTGTGTAAGAGAATTAATATCTCCCTTGTTTTTTTCGTCTATAAATCCCGAATTGGACATCAGATTTACCAGTTTGGTATTGATGAGGGATTCGGTTAAATTGGACAGCACAAAATCCTTGTTTCTTTTGCAGTTTCGACACTCGGACAATTCCTTGGCATTAAAGGCTCCGCAGACACATTTCCAACCCTTGGGCGTGTTTTCCGCAAAGGTCACGATCTCCGGTCCGAAGGCATCCTTTAGCCTCTTGGCTTTATTTTCAGAAATTACGGGCAAAGTGAAGGGATATTCTTCGTCGTTGTAGGTGTGAACCTTGGAATTTTCCAGAGATATGGAGCTGATCCTTATGATTATGGCCCTCGCATCTTCAAATCTCTGATCTATGGGTATGGGCTTTAAGTAGTATATTTCGCCCTCCTTGATGGAAAGGTCCTTTACAGTGTAAAAAGTGGAACTTCCGTTAAAAAATAAGTTGTCGTACTTGTCCTTGAACTTAACTTCAAAGGTGATTTCCTGCACCTCATTGTCACCTAAGTTAATCAAGTCCACGGCTATGTTCAAATCGCTGGTCAGTTCAGCTCTTATTATTTGAAGTTTGTATTTGGGATTGAGATAAACCGTAGTCGGTAAAGTTTCAAAATTGGAGCTCATGATAACCTCCTTTCAAATAATTATATTATAATAAAAACACATATTCAATTATTAAAGATACCGGTGATATGGTAAAATATATACAATTGAGAAAAGCAGGAGGGAAAAAATGAAAGTTTTATTTACCGGCAATTTTAGAGATGAAGTAGTGGAAAAAATAAGAGATCTGGGCTTCGAAGTGGATGTAGCCACATCTAAAATGGTCAAGGCTAAGGACTATCCCAGAGATGCACAGATCCTATGCGGAAGTATATTGATTGAAAAAATGGACTTGAGAGAATTCAAAAACTTGGAGATTATATTGACCTACTCCATAGGGGTGGACTATTTAGATCACGATTACCTAAGAGAAAATAACATAGTTCTCTGCAACAACAAGGGAGCCTATGCTGAACCCATTGGAGAATGGATAATCTATGACTTGATGGCCATAGACAAATTTGCAAAACAAAACATAGAAAATCAAAATAACAAAATTTGGAAGAGAAGAAGTCAGACATACAATCTCTACAACAAAAAGATACTCTTCTTAGGCACGGGAGATATTTCCACCGAAGCCGCAAAAAGATTGGCGAATTTCAAAATGGAGATCATAGGATTCAACACCAGGGGCAAGGAAAAGGAACACTTCAACAGATGTGTATCTCTGGAGGGATTAAAGGATGCCCTTGGAGAAGCTGACTATGTGGTCATGGTACTGCCCTTGACAAAGGATACCTACAAATTTATGGACGCAGAAAAATTCGAAGCGATGAAGGACAATGCCGTATTTATAAATGTGGGCAGAGGAGAAACCGTAGATGAAAAGGCACTTACAGAAGCTGCAAAGACCAAGTTGAGAGCGGCGGCCCTTGACGTATTTGAAAAAGAACCACTTCCACAAGACAGCCCTCTGTGGGAAATGGACAACGTCTATGTAACTCCACATGTGGCTGATTTGTCTGAAGATGCCGAAGACAGGATATTGATAAATGTAAAGGAAAACTTAAAGAGAATAAGTGAAGGCAGAGAACTCATCAATATAGTGAATTTAAAAAAAGGATATTAAAATCAAAAAAAAGAGGGGGAATATTGTTCCTCCTCTTTTGTAGATTTATAGGCGAAGGTTCGTTGAAGAATTTCTTGAAGTTATTTATATAGTTTGACCTTCCATAGGGACAGGCAAGTAAAGGGTCAGTTAATGGATGATAGAACGTCAGCCTTTGAAACTATGCCCATGAGACTTTTGTCGTGTCTGTCCAGCACTGCAATGGGAAAGGGAGTGTTTGCCGCCAAGTCTATGATATCGGTCAATAACACGTCTTCATAGGTGATTTTAACTTCCGTCATCAGTATATCTGCGATTTTAAGGCCTTCCCTTTCGGCTCTCAAGACGTCATCTATTCCCACGATACCTTTAAATCTCATCATATGGTCGACCACATAGGCTGATGATACTTTGTTGTTTTTCATTGTGTTCATGGCCATGCGACTGGAGTCGGTGTACTTGATGATGCTGTTGGGAATGGACATGACGTTTTTGACGCTGATTACTTGAGTTTTATCCGCGCTGTCGATAAATTGTTTTACATATTCATTTGCTGGGTTGGAACTCATCTCTTCAGGTGTTTCCACTTGTATTACTTCTCCGTCTTTCATTATGGCGATTCTGTCACCTAATTTAAAGGCTTCGTCTATGTCGTGGGTGATGAATACGATGGTTTTATTGAGTTTCTTTTGTATTTGAAGCAATTCAAACTGCATATTTTTCTTGACGAGGGGATCCAGTGCTGAAAAGGGCTCGTCCATCAGCAGGACTTCCGGATCGTTTGCCAAGGCTCTGGCGAGTCCCACTCTTTGTTTCATTCCGCCTGACAGGCTGTTGATGGGTTCGTGTTCATATCCGTCCAATCCTACCATGGAGATCATCTCCATGGATTTTTTTCTTCTTTCTTCTCTTCCCATGCCCTTGATTTCCAGTCCGTATTCCACGTTTTCCAGCACATTTCTATGGGACATGAGGCCGAAGTTTTGAAAGACCATGGATATTTTATCTCTTCTGTAAGTCAGCAACTGCTGCTCGCTTAGTTTGTTGATGTCCTTGCCTTTGAAAAATATCTCTCCACGGGAGGGTTTGTTCAGCAGGTTGAAACAGCGAACCAAGGTGGATTTTCCCGAACCGGACATTCCGATTATGACGAAGATTTCACCCTCCTTTATATCCAAGGACACGTCGAAGAGCGCCACGGTGGTGCGTGTTTTTTTATAGATGGTGTTTTTGTCAGAGCCTTCCTTTTTTAACAGCAAGGCTTCTTCTGCGTTTTTGCCATATATTTTGTAGAGATTTTGAACCTTTAGAATGGTGTTTTTGTTGTCATTCATTTGTTTTCACCTCGCTCTTTTTGACGAAACCCTGTGTGATTCTGTCCAGTATTATGGCGATGATTACCACTGCCGATCCCGATATTAAACCTCTGCCGATTTCAACACGGTTCACGCTTAATAGAACTTCCATTCCCAGTCCGGAAGCTCCTATCATGGAGGTGGTAACTACCATGGACATTGCCATCATGAGAGTTTGGTTAACTCCTGTCATTATGGTGGGTAGAGCCTGGGGTATTTGCACCTTTACCAAGGATTGAAATCTCGTTGAACCGAAGGCTATGGAGGCTTCGATTACTTCCTTGTCTATCTGCCTGATACCGTGATTGGTAAGCCTGATCATGGGCACTATGGAGTAAATGGTGGTGGCTATTACCGCCGGGGGTTTACCCAGTCCGAAAAATATCATGGCGGGAATCAGGTAGACAAATACGGGCATTGTCTGCATGGTATCCAGTATTGGTCTTATTATTCTGTCGGCTTTGTCGCTGGTGGAAACCAGTACGCCTATGGGAAATCCCAGAAGTAGCGATATTATAACCGAGGCTATGACTATGGACAGAGTTTCGAGCATCAGATTCCAAAGTCCCAACCCTCCTATGATGAAGAGCAGGGCGGAGTATAGTATTGAATTTTTAAAACTCCTGTTTGCGTAGTAGGTGAGGACAAATACCAAGGCTATAAAGGCAAACCAAGGTATGAAGCTGAGCAAGGTGTTGATGGCACCTACGAAGGTGTTTAAAAATCCTTTGATCGCTCCGAAGAACCAATCCAGTTGCACGCTCAAGGAATTAAAGGCGGCATCGATTTTTTCTAAGTTTAAATTGAAATTCACGGGAAATTTATATAGGGAGCTGAGTTTAGATGCTTCCTTGCCGGAAATTGAATTTAAAACTTTTTGAGCATCTTCAGGGCTCAGCCACTCCTTCAATAACTCCGGGTGTTCTTGTATGAACCATTTAGCAGTAGTTATGTAATCTGCTTTATTATCCTGCATATAGGCGAGAGCTTCCGAGGTCAGTGCGCTGGAAGTTTTATATTTCGACAGGAAATCAATGACTTGAGGATTGTCCTGTGAAAAATCGTTGCTTGAGCAAATTGTCACCACCACAGAGGGACATTCCGTCTGACCTTCGGGGAAAAGTTCGGGGTCGTAGGGTTTATCTTGCAACAGAACCATATCGTACTTTCCCAAGAGCCAAGTGGGTTCCCAGTAGTAGGCAGCAACGGGCACACCCTTTTCATAGGCCGATGTGATTGCCGTAGCAAGGGCAGCTTCTGAACCGGGTCTGAAATATACGAAATTCTCATCAAGTCCGTAGTGAAGGTATTTTTTGTGCATTATGTTGTCGATTTCCCAACCGGGAATTGCACCGTAAACTCTTCCCTTAGAGGAATCTTCATCATCCTTAAAAACATCGGGATAATTTTTTAAATCCCAAACATTTATCAAATCGGGAGCCGAGGGTTCAATGCCTCTTTCCTCATCGCCCTCTACTACATATCTGGGTACGTAAATACCTTGGTAGTTATCGTCGAAGTTAACGCCCACTTCCTCTAATTTGCCGGCTGCCACATCTTCGTCGTAGGAGGGTATATTCTGTGTCCACGCTTCCATCATGATGTCAATTTCTCCGCTTATCAGTCCTTGATGGGCAACGGGAGTGGATGCTGTGACTTCGCTCCAAGTGTATCCGTACAATTCTTGCAATATCGTTCCTGCTACTGCCGAGTGAAATTTTACACTGTCCCAACCTGCATCTGCAAATTTTATTTCTTTATTTACACCGGACGAGCTCTGTGAACTGCATCCCGCAAGCAGAAAACAAAGTAAAATTAACAACAATAAAAATTTTTTAATTTTATTCATTTTCGCCTTCCTTTCCATAAGAACAATTTTCGCTGCATATTTTTTGAAATAAGTCCCTTTCTTAGCTTTGCCCTTCATAAAAAAAGCTATGAGTGGAAACCTCACAGCATAAGACTCCTGTGTCAATAAGGGGCGATCAGACTAAATTTCAAAAAATATCACTTTATCAGTATATCACAATATAGAATTCATTGCAAAATAGGAAGAAATTATTTGAGCTGTATATTATAATATTATTAAGAAAAAAATAAGGGAGGATGGAGATTTATGGAATACGATTTTACTACCATACTGGACAGAAGTGAACAAGGTTCGACCAAGTGGAATATGATGATTAAGAGAAGACCGGACATATCCAAGGATGTAGTGCCTTTGTCCGTGGCAGATATGGAATTTCCCATAGCGCCCGAGATAAGAGAGGGACTGCAAAAACATCTCGACGAGGCAGTTTTAGGCTATACTGAGGGCAACAAGGACTATTATGAAGCCGTCCTATCATGGATGAAGAGAAAGCACAATTTCGATGTAGAGAGGGAGTGGATAGTAACTGCTCCGGGAGTGGTGCCTGCCTTTCATGCAGCTATAAATGAATTTGCAGCTGAGGGCGAAGGTGTCGTGGTAATGCCGCCCGTTTACTATCCCTTCTTCAGCTCCATAAAGTTGCAAAACAGAAAGTTAGTGGAATGTCCTCTCATCAAGGATGGAGATAAATATAAAATAGATTTTGAATTATTTGATGAACTTACCCAAAGACCGGAAAATAAAATACTTCTTTTCTGTTCTCCACACAATCCCGTGGGCAGAGTTTGGACTGTGGAAGAACTGATGAAGTTAAAGGACATAATATTGAAGAACGATGTGCTTTTGCTCTGCGATGAAATTCACTTCGATTTCGTCATGGAAGGATACAAACACACAGTATTTCAGACTTTAGATGAAGAATTGGCGGACAGAACCATCACCTGCACCGCTCCGTCAAAGACTTTCAGCCTTGCCGGCATGATGCTGAGCAATATAATAGTGAAAAATCCTCAGTTGAGAAAGAGAATGATCTCA
Source organism: Peptoniphilus sp. (assembly GCA_030532275.1). Lineage (GTDB taxonomy): Bacteria > Bacillota > Clostridia > Tissierellales > Peptoniphilaceae > Peptoniphilus_E. The sequence goes on from JAUNLL010000041.1 coordinate 9,904, forward strand.
GCCTTTCGCAGACTCAGCATAAGCACCACTTCGGCGCTGGGATTTAAAGCCTGTGAAATAGGTTACAATAAATGTGAAAAATGGCTTGAAGAGTGTTTGAGCGTAATAGATGACAATCAAAGATTGGTAAAAGATTTCTTCGATGAAAAATATCCTCATATCAAGGCGCCACTGGTGGAAGGCACCTATCTCCAATGGGTGGACTTCACTCAATTGGGACTTAGCGATGAGGAATTGGAGGACTTAATGGTCAACAAAGCCGATCTTTTCTTGGACGAAGGATATATCTTCGGCACGGGCGGATCGGGATTTGAAAGGATAAATTTAGCCGCTCCAACTCAAACGATAAAAAAAGCCTTGGAAAGATTGGACAAGGCACTTAGTGAATTGCAAAAATAAATCAGAAAATAAATAATTTTAACAACAAAAAGGCTATGAGTTTATTGCTCACAGCCTTTTCTTTCTCTAAGAATCCTTATTTTACTTATTTAATTAAATATGGAGTTGTAGATCAAGTGCATAGCTTCTTCCACGCTGATATCAGCATCGGGTGCAGCTTCATCTAAGTCGTAGATGGACAATCCCTTTGCCAAGTAGTAGTATGCACGATACTCTGCCGGTATCTTATCCGAGTCGGTGAAGGCATTTTTGTCGAATACGTCCTTGACCTTTTTCAGATCTTTGAAGCCTTCTCTATTTACAATCCACTTAACTGCATCTTTTTTAGTCAGGTTGGGAGAGAGATCGTTGGGATCCATATCCTCATAAATCCATCTGGCATAGTTCTTTAAAGTCTTTTGATCATAGGTAATGTAGGGACTAGATAGGGAACTCAATATATAGGCATAATCTCCTATGCTTATGGGGTCGCCCACCTTCATGGTCTTAGGGAATCCTATGTTCAGGGATTTGAGCAAATTAAGCTCATCCTTGTACTTGGATTGATCTATATCTTCGTAGATTATTTCGCCCTTGGTGTCCACATCTCCGTTGCTGTTGAGAAGAACGCCATCCTTTGCTCTGATGACAGGTCTTTCGTTGGGGAAGAAGGAGTAGATCAGACGAGGCTTATCTCCAACATAGGCATAGTACAATTCCAAGTTGTCCTTCGCTATGGATTCAGCTTTTTTAATGTCTATTACATCCTTATCCATGGGGGATAACTTGACCTTTACATCATTTAATCTGTAAGAGGAGATTTTTTTATTGCTACCTACACTGGTGGTAACTCCCTTTGAAACTACATAGTGTCCGTTTTTCTTCACGAAGAAGCTGACGGTGGTCGGTTCATTATCTTCTCCAACTTGTACTACGGGGTTGCTAAGATCCAAGTCGGAGTCTTTGTTGAATTTTTTGACAAAGGCCTTGGATATTTCAATGGCTTCTTTATCGCTTGGTGCGGGCTTTTTATCGTCGGAGTTGTAGGTCATTTCATAGTAGTGGTAATTGTACAACTTAAAGTCCTTGGCGCCTATTCCAAAGTGAGCGGATCCGGCATCGGAGTAGTAGCTTATATCGTATACATAGGTGTCCTTATCGATCTTGTCCAAAGATAGATAATCAAATTTCATATCCTTTAGATCGAAGTTGTCTTGAAGGAATTTCTTGGCATCATCGGGAGATTTAACTCCTTTGATTTTGTCCACTTCCTTTTGCTCCGTGGGTGTGAGGCCTGCCTCGTCTGCTGCTGTTTCTGCGCCTTTTTTCATACTGCCTTCATCGCCGTATAACACATTGTAAGTGGGATCTGTGATGAATTCCGATGAAACTGCATCTAAATTAAGGGATTTTTTAAGTTGCACATAGGCGGGTACATATTCCACATCGTCAGAGTCCGTATACTTCAAGAAGTAGCTAAGATACAGAGGATTGTCCTTGAGTATTATCTTTATAGCTTCGTCCTTGGAGATAGCTTTGTCCTTTGAGGGGAATTTGTCATCGGTGAAGAGAGGGCTTGAGTAGGTCCTCGAATACTCCGACAGAGTTTTTGTGCTCAAGTTTATGGTCATGGAAATAGTGTCATTTTTCACATCAAGTCCATTTACAACTCTATTGTACGAAAGTTCCGCCCTCGGTGATGACACATTTATGTATAAATCCTGCAACTTATACTTATTTAGAAGAGCAGGGTCGATTTTTTTAAGATAATCTTCCGCTCTCTGCTCAATTTCCTTTTTGTCCTTTAAAACTAACTTTCTTTCACCTTCATTATAATAGTTGAAATAATCTATTATATTGCCCTTGGCATCTGTGGTGACATTAATATTTTCATCCTTGTTATGCCAACTGTAGGAAATGGTTTTAAAACCATTTTTGTTAGTACTTGAGGAAATATCAAATTTATCAAAATCCTCAGAAATATCAAAGATTTTTTTGACTCTTAGTAAATTTTCATCATTTTTCTCTTCTGCAGCTGCAAAAGTGTAATTTGTTCCGGCAACTATAAAGGTTAAAACAAGTACCAGAAATAGTATTTTTTTCATAATGTTACCTCCTTGTGAAAACATTATACCAGTTACAGCGGTAAAGTGTTTTACAATAGGGTTAAAATACTGTTAAATCTTGTTTAAATTTTCAATATTTCATATTCTATAAACTCAAATTTAAATTTTTCAAATTGTCCTTTAGGGAATAGAAGGCCCTTCCGTCGTGGGATGTAGTAGTTTC
>JAUNLL010000158.1 GCA_030532275.1 Peptoniphilus sp.
CAAGGCTTTCTAGGTCGTGGCTACTTTGTGCTATTTCTATATTTTCTTTTATTTATTCTAGGTAATTTTCTCTTTGGAGAATTTCTTCTTGCCTGTATTTTTCCTTATCATAGGCTTCATTTTTTTCTCTTAAAGTTTTTTCAAGCTCTCTAATTTGAGCCTTTTTCTTTTGGCTTCTTTCTTTAGAAAGAGGGTCATCTTCGTCTTTTAGAGCCACAAGTTCCATCTCCAATTGGACCAAGGAACGATTTAGGCTGTCTATCTCTGCTGGCATCTGATCTCTAGTCATCCTAGCAAGGGCTGCCGCTTCGTCTATCACATCTATGGCTACATCGGGAAGTTTTCTATAAGATAAAAACCTCTTAGATAGTTTTACGGCATCTACCAAGGCCCCATCTGATATTTTTATCATATGGTGGTTTTCATACTTGCCCTTAACTCCTCTAAGTATGGCAATGGATGTTTCTATGGAAGGCTCTTCTATGAGAACTTTTTGGAATCTCCTATCAAGGGCTGCATCTTTTTCGATGTATTTTTTGTACTCTTCTATGGTTGTAGCCCCTATAGTCAAAATTTCTCCACGAGCAAGCATGGGTTTTAGGATGTTTGCCGTATCCATGGATCCAGATGTGTTACCAGCACCTATGATATTATGAATTTCATCAATAAATAAGATAATCTTTCCTTCAGATTCTTTTATGATTTCAAGGATTCTTTTAAGCCTATCTTCAAAATCTCCCCTGTACTTGGTTCCAGCTACCAAAGATGCCATATCCAGAGCAAAAACCACTCTTCCCTTTAAGTTATCTGGCACATCACCCTTTAATATTCTTTGGACTATGCCTTCCACAATGGCAGTTTTTCCAACTCCTGCCTCACCAATAAGGACAGGATTGTTTTTTATCCTACGAGATAAAATCCTTATGGCAGTACGGGTTTCTTCTTCCCTGCCTAGAACAGGGTCTAGCTTTTCCTCTATGGCCTCCTTAGTCATGTTTCTCCCATATTTTTCAAGACTTTTCATAGTCTCCTGGGAGACTCCTTTGATAAAGGATTCATTAAACTTTTGCGAAAGATATTGGATAAATTTGTCATAGTCAATATCATAAAGCAAGGAAAGCTTTGCACTTTGGCAATCTGAAACCTTTAATAAGGCAAGGAAGATATGGTCCACATAGACTAAATCTTCAAACAAGTTTCTTGATTCTTCTTCGGATATTAACAAGACCTTTTGGTAGGACCTACTCACATATAAATTTGAAACACCCTTTAGGCTCTTTAGTTTTTTAATAGCATTTTCTGCATCATTTTTTAGTTTCTGTAAATTAATATCCGAGTCTTTCAAAAATTCTCTTATATTTTTACTAGGTTTAAGTAAAATAGAGTAAAAAAGATGTATATCGCTTACTTGAGGGTTATTGTTCCTTATTGCAATTTTATTGGCAGTTTTTATTCTCTCTACTGCTCCTTGTGAGTATTTGGTAATATCCATTAGGCTAATAACCCCCAAATTATATGTGCAGCAACTCCCGCTCCCAGTCCGCCTATGGTGTGGGATAGGATTGC
>JAUNLL010000159.1 GCA_030532275.1 Peptoniphilus sp.
CTTCCGAACCTTCGAAATTCTCGTTTACATTTTGTTTTATAATAGGTCCGATAGTTACGATTTGAGCCATCTCGTCCGCCAACAAAGCATTTCCTAAAATTGAAAGTATTCCGTTCCAGAACATCAATTGACGAACTGATTGCGAAATATTCAAAAGGAAATTGGAAATAGGCTCGAAAGCTCTCATTCTATTCATTATACCGCCGAATGCGGAAATCCACATCATCATTACTATAACCCATCCGCCGGCATCTTCAAATCCCGTATAAATAATATCATTTAAGAAATATTCAACACTGGGAATAGTTCCGGTAATTAAACCTAATATAAGACCGGAGATAATTCCTAAACCCAAGCATAGAAGAGTGGGAACGTGTAAAACCGCACTCACGATTACCACAATCATCGGCAGCGCCATAACATATGGCACACCGTCTGAAATCTGATGCAATAGCGTTACGGACGCGGGACGCTCTTCCTCCAAGAATGCCCAAACTTCAGGTTGAATTTCTGCTATAGCTTGCTCACCCGTCGCTGTAGTTGAAGGCAATCCGGCACTGGCAATGAAAAATACGATACCGGTTAGGATAAGACACGCCAAAGACCATCCTCCTTGATGTCTGATTCTGTCAATAACCTCAACTTCCTGTATTCCGGAAGAAACTACAGTGGTATCGGAAATAAGTCCGATATTGTCTCCAAAACATGAACCCCCGGCAATAGCTCCGGAAGTCAATAATATGTCTCCTCCGACGATATGGCTAAGCCAATAAAAAATCGGAGCGCAGGCTGCGAATGTTCCCCAGCTTGTTCCTGTTGCTATCGATAAAAGGCTGGTTACTATAAAGCCGATTACGGCAACAGTTTTTCCGTTAACTCCGGCTGCCAAGGCAATATTTACCAAAGCGGCTCCCGTTCCGGATTCCATAAATGTATTCGCCATTGCGTATGCCATCATAAGGATAAAGAACACCAATTGAATTTGTTTAACATTATCCACAGCACAATCAATTGCCTCGGAAGGCTTAACTCCCTCAGTTATAAAAGCTACAATTGCCGCATAGAAAGCTGCAACGGGAGCGGCGATAAGCACATCATAACCCAAACCGTTTAAGGTTACAGGTCCAATCTTGATTTCCCCAATCATAAATATTGCAAGCACAATAATCGGAGAAAACTTAAATAATCCTACTAAAAAACCCCCACTCTTTTTTGTTGATTCAGTCATAAATATGCTCCTTTCACATTATTTTTTAATCCAACGGGTGAGATGGATCCTTTGTGACAAAAATATTATACTTTATCAATTTAAAAATTGCAAGCTCTATTTTAAAAAATCGTTACAATAATTTTACTCTTTGTTAATTTTTTTTTAAAAAATTATTGCAATTCAATTGAATTTATGATAGTATACACTCATAGACAAGAGATTATGAATAATTCAATATCAAGAAGATAGAGGCGCATCAGCAGGGTAGCATAATTGTGTGAAGGTTGCTGTTGCCGATGGAGTTTTTCTCCAGGTTACTACGGAGCAGGGTTCGTATAACTGTCATATTTT
>JAUNLL010000042.1:0-4805 GCA_030532275.1 Peptoniphilus sp.
AATCCTTCAGATTATCCTCTGCAGAGGGCAAATCCATCTTGTTTGCAAAAATTATCTGAGGTTTCAAAGCAAGTTTTTCATTGTAGGAGGAAAGCTCCTCATTTATCTTATAAAAATCCGATATGGGATCTCTTCCTTCGCTGCCGGACATATCCACAACGTGAATCAATACCTTTGTCCTTTCCACGTGCTTTAAAAATTCATCGCCCAGTCCCAAACCTTCGCTTGCACCTTCAATTAGTCCGGGAATATCAGCCATTACAAAGGACATCTCTTCCCCTAAAGACACTACGCCCAAATTAGGTTCGAGAGTTGTGAAATGATAGTTTGCAATTTTAGGTCTTGCAGACGACACCACTGACAGCAAAGTGGACTTGCCCACATTGGGAAATCCTATTAAACCCACATCAGCCAGCAACTTAAGTTCCAAGGTTATATCCTTCTTTTCCCCTGCATTTCCCGCTTCAGCAAAGGATGGGGCCTGTCTTATGGAATTGGTGAACTTGGAATTTCCTCGTCCTCCTCGTCCCCCCTTGGCTAAGAAATACTCCTGTCCCGGTTCCTTCATATCAGCGATGACTCCTCCGGTTTGAGTATCCTTGATCAGAGTTCCCACAGGAACTCTCAGGACTATGTCCTTTCCCTTCCTGCCGAACTTGTTCTTGCTCATGCCGTTTTCGCCGTTTTCAGCTTTGTATTCTCTTTTATATTTAAAGTCCATTAATGTATGAAGTCCGGTGTCCGTTCTGACTATTACAGAACCTCCATCTCCTCCATCTCCTCCTGCAGGACCTCCGGCCGGTTCAAATTTTTCTCTTCTCCAGGCTACGGCACCGTTGCCTCCGTTTCCTGCCTTTACTTTAATTTTCGCTACATCTATAAACACTTTATCACATCCCGATAATAATAGGGCTTTACATAAAATAAAGTCGTAGAAACCTACGACTTTAAGCTAATTCTTCTGTCTAAACACTAACGATCTTCTTGTTTCCTCTGCCTTTTCTTTCAAATTTAACAACTCCGTCGCTAACTGCAAATAAAGTATCGTCTTTTCCTTTCATTACATTTAGTCCCGGATGAATTTTAGTGCCTCTTTGTCTTACGATTATATTTCCTGAAGTTACATATTGTCCGTCACTTTTCTTAACTCCTAATCTCTTGGAATTGGAATCACGGCCGTTCTTTGAAGAACCCGCTCCCTTTTTAGAAGAGAAAAGTTGTAAATCAAACCTAATCATTTTGCACCTCCATAATTTTAAATTGTATATATTTCGAATAATCCCTTTGTAGAAGCTCGAGTCCGGTTATCATAAACTCAAAAGCTCCCTGAACTTCTTGTTTTTCTATATCTCTTTTTATCTTGTAATACAAGTAGCCTTGTTTTTGCGACTCTTCCGTATCTGTAATACCCTTGCCATGCAAGTAAAAATACAGCGTCTGAGTAAGAGTGGACACTCCTGCGCAAACTATATCATACTCTCCATCTGAATAATCAGCATGACCTTTGCTTCTAAAGCCGAAAAACAAGCCGTTTTTCTTATAAATCTCAATTTTTATCATCAGATGATATTTTCGATTTCAACTAGTGTGAAAGGTTGTCTGTGTCCCTTCTTCTTTCTTTCGTTTTTCTTTGATTTGTATTTGTAAACGATGACCTTTTTGTCCTTTGCTTGAGCCAGTACTTTTCCTTCAACCTTGGCACCTTCCACATAGGGCTTGCCGATTTTAACTGCATCTCCGCCTACAAATAAAACTTTGTCAAAAGTTACATTTTCGCCTTCATTAACATCAAGTTTTTCAACCTTGACCTTATCTCCGGCTTTAACTGTGTATTGCTTTCCACCTGTTTCAATAACTGCGTACATTGTAGCACCTCCTCATAATATCAAGACTCGCCATCATAGGTAGTATATTTTTAACCTACTCCGAGCGGTTACAGTTAGTTATAATAGCACAAAAAGCCTGCAAATGCAACAAATTTTATGCTGCGAAAATACATTTTATTAAAAAATTTTACATCTCCATATGATATAATTTCATAAGAGGTGATTCTATGGATTCTAAATGTTCTATATGCGGAGTGCATGTCTGTGAAACCAACAGCGATAGCAATCTTCCTGCCTTTTGTCCCATGGAAGATGAACAGCTTTACAAAGAAGCCTTCGCCATAATAAATTCAGACGAATATAGAGAATTTTATAAAAACAGCTGTCTTATAGAAAGAGACGGTTACACTATTTGGCCCAGAGTTAAAGAAACTCTTGTATTCATTAAGAGGATGAAGTTTAAAAAAGTCGGACTTGCCTTTTGCGGAGGATTCATTCCCGAGGCAAAGATCCTCACCAAGATCTATCAAGAAAACGGCGTCGATTTAGTATCTGCCATCTGCAAGACGGGAGCCATCGATAAGTCAACACTGCTTTCAGAAGAACAAAAATTATCGCCCGGCGAATACGAACCCATTTGCAATCCTGTGGCACAAGCCATGATACTTAACAAAGCAGGGACTGAATTTAACATAATATTGGGTCTGTGTGTCGGTCATGATTCTTTGTTTACCAAATTTTCCAATGCTCTTTGCACAACCTTGGTGGTAAAGGACAGAGTCACAGGCCACAATCCCTGTGTCGCTTTGTACTGTGCCGACGGATATTTTAAAAACAGAATAGATTACAACGGAGAGTAATCAAATTAAAAAGGAAGCCTACACGAGCTTCCTTTTAATTTGATTGAAATTTTATTTAGCAGTATCTTCCTTTACTACAGCTAGTCCCGACTTATACGCCAGTGCAAATACTACAACTCCCACTATTCCTATAATATCGGTTATCAGTTCAGGCACTACAAGCAAAAATGCAATTGCTAAAAGAAGTATTCTAAAGGGGTTTTTGATGGTTTTTCCAATCCAACCCTGCATTCCCGCCGCAAGACATATACAACCGGTTATTCCCGTTACGAAAGCCTGAATTACACCCAAAACAGGTCCTTCCATCAGCAAGGCTTGATTGTATACGAACATATAGGGGATCAAGAAGGCTACAAGCCCGATCCTAAAGGCAGTAATACCTACCTTTCACATATCCGCCTTTGCAATAGCAGCCGCAGCATAACTTGCAAGAGCGACAGGTGGTGTGATTACACTGATTGCGCAGAAGTAGAATATGAACAAATGGGCTGCAAGAGCAGGTACTCCCATATTTATAAGTGCAGGTCCTATAGCTGTGCCGGCTATTGCATAAGCTGCAACGGGAGGTACTCCCATTCCCAAAATAATAGACACTATCATGGTAAGAAGCAAGGCTATTATCAATTGTCCTTGCGAAAGTTCAACAAGCAAGACTGCAAATCTATGACCAAGACCTGTCAAACTCATAGTTCCTACTACGATACCCGCAGTCGCACAGGTAGATGCAACAGATATTAAATCCTTAGGTGCAAGAGCAAAGGCTTCCGCCATTTTCTTAGGCATGACCCTTTCTCTTGTGGATTTTTGCATCAATCCGAAAATAACTATTGATATACATGAATATGCTGCCGACTTAAGGGGAGATAGACCCACCACCGTTAAGAAGAACAACAGTACCACTATGGGTAGCAAAAGCAATCCATGTCTTCCTACAACCTCTTTAAATGTGGGAAGTTCACTTCTGGGAAGTCCCAAGAGTTTCTTTTTGCCCGCTTCAAAGTCTACCATGGCAAACAAGCTTATGTAGTACATAAGTGCCGGTATAATAGTAGCAAGCACTATTTTTGAATAGTTTACAGATAATACTTCGGCTATTAGGAAGGCCGCCGCTCCAAGTACAGGAGGTGTTATTTGTCCTCCCGTCGAACTTACGGCTTCAACAGCCCCTGCAAAATCGGCACTATAACCCGTCTTCTTCATCAACGGAATCGTAAATGTACCCGTTACAGTTACATTGGCGACGGCAGAGCCTGAAATCGCTCCAAAAAGCGAACTTGACAGGATAGATACCTTTGCAGGACCTCCACGAAGTCCTCCTGCTAAAGAGGTTGCAAAGTCTATAATAGCCTCTCCACCGCCGGACCTGTTAAGTATAGTACCGAATAATATAAACATGAACACGAAGGTCGATGATACACCTACCGGTTCACTGTAAATACCTTGTACACTGAATAAAAAGCTTATAACTCTCTTGTAAGAATAATCAGGATGGCTGAATAATCCCGGAAGTTTTGAACCCCATAGACCATATGCCAAAAACACAAGCGCAATTATAGGCAGTGCAAGACCTGATGTCCTTCTTGAAAGCTCTACTATGCATATAATCAATATCGTTCCAAACAAAACGTCCCATTTATTTGGATTAACGCCTGCCCTTAATACTATTCCATCGTAATCTATGAGCACATATATTATAATGCTGAAAGCCGCTGCAAATAAAATATAGTCTATTAGAGAGGGTTTGGTCACAGGTGATTTTTCTGAGCCTTTTATATACAAGAATCCAAGCATAGCAAGCAGAGATACGTGCACAGAGCGCACTAAGAACGGATCCATAGGTGACACAAACAGTACCCAAAGTTGCCAAAGAGTCATTAAAAACCCTACTAAGTATGTAAATTTCAAATAATTACTTGATAAGGATCTAGATGCACTCGCCTCTTTGTCAAAACTGGTTACATCAACCTCTTCTTTCTTTTTTCCAAACAATTACCCCTCCTCCTTTCTCAAGAGATTTAAATCGATTAGTCTATAGGCATTGCTGCTTCAGGAATTTCAACTCCCATTTCTTCGTAGAACCTGTATGCTCCCTTGTGAAGCGGCATTACTATACTGTCGA
>JAUNLL010000042.1:4815-11856 GCA_030532275.1 Peptoniphilus sp.
TGTAAACAACTTCTTCCGGAACTTCATCGCTGAAGAAGTAAACATTGTAATCAGCTAAGGTTTCAATGTCTTCGTCATGATTTGGATATGTGCCGCCAGGAATTGCCGATTCCATAAAGAAAGGCATTTCTTCTATAACTTTTTTACCTTGTTCACGTGAGATACCGATTATGTTTGCGTTCAAAGTGCTAGCACATTCTGAAACCGCACTTGCAGGTGTTCCCATTGAACTTCCGAAGATTCCTACTAAGTTATCTCTTAGCATATTCGGAGAGTCGGAGAATGCCGCATTTACAAATTTTTCCGGTTTAACTCCTATGATTTCAAGTACATTCTTTGTATATTGATCTGATGTACCTCCTGAAGGTCCACCACAAGCTATTTTGCCTTCAAAAGCAGAATAGTCCTTAGCCTCTTGATCTAGTGTCCAAGCATGCATAAATGCAGGTTGAATACAGAAAGCAGATCTTAGTTTCTTGGTGGGTTCTTGTCCTTCAAACAGACCTTCTCCCTTAGATGATTGATATGCTGTACCTTGAGAAATTATAGCTGATAGCAATTCGCCGGATTCAATTAAATTTACGTTTTGAATAGATCCGCCTGTTACTTCAGCTGATCCTGTAACTCCAATTTCATTCCATACATTTACAAGCGCTCCGCCTGCAGCATATAACGCTCCACCTATACTTGCTGTACCTATTCCGATTGAACTTAATTCGGAACTTGATGTTTCTTCCTTGCTTTCCTCAGCGTTAGTTTCCGCTGCATTTCCATTTTTGGATGTGTTAGCGTTTTCTTTACCACCACAAGCAGTAAATGTTGATGCCAAAATTACCAAAACGAGAAGTAATGCTAAAATTCTAGGTTTTTTCATATATTTCCCTCCGTATGTATAATATTAGATAGTATGTATATACCTCTTGAAAACATTATACTACAGCTTTTATAAATTATTCAAGTTTTAATTATGTAGTATAGTAAAATCATGTAATATAAAAAACTCAAATCTCCGTAATTTCAAAGATTTGAGCTCTATTGTAAAAAATTTTTTATTTAATTTATTTTTAAAGGTATCTCTATTGCAATGGAGGAAGGAGCTTTGATAAAGTTTTCATCATAGGCATAATCAGCTGTGAGTTCTTTTACATCTCCCGTACCGTCGGCATTTGTTTCAAAATATGTCACATTCTCATTCTTTTCTAAGTTTATTATTAAAGTGTACTCTTCTCCAAAATTGATTTTTTTATCATATCTGTAATTGGATTTCATCACTTCTTCGGTACCCATGCCGCCTTCATGTTTGAGGTCTATAATTTCTCCCCCTTCTGTTTTCAACTGAATGGGATGATCATTGTAGGCAAAAACATCAAATCCCAGGTTATTTTTTATGGTCATGTTGAGTTCGGTTCCCAAATCATCTATGGACACATTGTCCAATCTTACAATATAGCCGTCCTTTTCATACTCTTCATCAAATCTGAATCTCTGTACATTCATTTGATTTAAAACCACATCGAATTTCCAATTACCCTCTATTTTTTCACCTGTGCTGTGGGATCTTATCTCGCTTATTTCCACCTTTGTCTTTAGAGGTGTTACGTCTTTTTTACGGAAATCCTCTCGTCTTTCCACATATCCTATATAGGTGTTGTCCCCCACATATTCAAAATAGGATGCACCTGTAGAGCCGACAGATCTGTTATTCCTATATTTGAAATCTTCCATCAAAGTTATGTCCTCACCTAAATACCTATCGGATTTTATCTCAAAACTGAAGCTGACCGTATCATTTGAATAGACAGCTTCAACCACTCTTATATCTATTCCCTTATCTGTATCCACAGCATTTACCAAATCTCCTGCTTCGCTGAAATTATCCATTCCCATGATAGAGTAGATATTGCTGTAAAGGGGCAGATCCTTGGTGTATCCTGGGAAGGCAAAACCTATGGTAAATACCAAGGCAAGAGATACAACTGCATATTTAAACCCTCTACTCTTCCTTTCCCCGTAAATTTTATTCTTCATGTCCTTTATTTCATCTTCCGGAACTTTGATATTGTCCAATTTTTTTAAATCCATGCTTTTCCTCCTCACGACAACTTCGCTCTTAACTTCCTAATCACTCTGTTTAACCTGCTCTTCACAGTACCTGTTTTTATGTGCATAGTTTCGGATATCTCTTCATTTTTGTATCCCATAAAATATTTTAAAAATATTATTTCCTGCTCCTCTTTCTGCAATCCTTCAATGCTCCTTAAAAGATCGGTCACACCCTCAAAATCTCTTTGCACATCAGATGCATTTAAGGACTCTTCAAGGGGCAGATCCACACTTCTGTCCTTGATGTGATCCAGACAGGTATTGATCAGTATCCTTATAAACCATGTGTCAAAGTAATTGTAATCCCGTAGAGTGTCAAAACTGTCCAAACCCTTCAAAAGTGCACTTTGTAAACAGTCCAAGGCATCCTCTTTATTTCTAACATATGAAAAGGCAATTCTATAAAGTTTATCTTCTCTGTCATTTATCAAATTTTGAAAGCTCTTATTCCTATCCATCTTTACCTCCTCACACTATTAGACCTGAAAAAACACAAAAGGTTCCAAAAATATTATAATATTTAAAAAAATATAATTTACAAATTTTTAATATTAAATTAACTTTTAAAAGATTTATCTTTCATGCTTTCTTTGCTAAAATGTATTTAATATTAGGAGGAGATTATGAAAGTACTCATTACCACGGATTTATATAAACCGCAAATAAACGGTGTTGTAACTTCTGTAGTTAATCTATACAGTGAATTGAAAAAACTCGGTGTGGATGTCAAGATACTCACTCTTTCAAAGACTCGTAAAAGCTACATTGAAGGAGATGTGTACTATGTTTCGTCCTTTCCCGTAAGAGTCTATCCCGACGTCAGGGCCTCTGTGTCAATTCAAGATAAATGCATATCTCGGTTGATAAAATGGTCACCTGATATAATTCATACTCAATGCGAATTCTCCACTATGAATTTTGCAAAAATAATCGCCCTTAGAACAAAGGCTCCAATAGTGCACACCTATCACACCATGTACGAATACTATATACGCTATGTTTCGAAATATGAAAAAGTAGGAAAAAGCCTGATGTCTGCACTTTTTAAAAACCTTCTCAGATCCTGCGAATACATAATCGCACCCACCAACAAGGTCAACAGGAGTTTAAAGAAGTACGGACTTACAAATCGCATTAAAGTAATCCCCACGGGCATAGATTTGGATAAATTCAATATCGATTTGCTAAAGGAAGAAGAAATTTCTCTAAAGGAAAATTTGGGAATTGACAAAAATGATAAAATTCTTTTGAGTTTGGGACGAGTTGCCGAAGAAAAAAATATAGATGAAATAATAGATTACTTTATAAAATATAAAAAAACCCATGCAAATATATCCCTGCTAATAGCAGGAGGCGGCCCCTACTTAGAAGCACTGAAGGACAAGTACAAAGGCAACAAAAAAATTTACTTCACAGGCATGATCGATCCCCAAGAAGTTTATAAATACTACAAAATGTCCGATGTTTTCGTAAGTGCATCACAGTCGGAAACACAGGGTCTCACCTATATAGAAGCCTTGGCAAACGGACTGCCACTGCTGTGCAAGTACGACGACTGCCTGGACGGAATACTAAAACCCGGATTTAACGGCTACTTCATAAACAGCTATGAGGATTTTGAGGAAAATATTCAAAAAATATTTTCACAGGACAAAGAAAAAATTTCACAAAATGCATTGGACAGCTCAAGGGAATATTCAAAGGAATATTTCGCAAAATCCGTCTACGAATTATACAAAGTAGTTATTAAAAACTTTGTCTATGTACCCATAAGAGTTCGCCCCATAAGAAAAGTTAAAAAAATTATAAATAACTATCTAATAAGTTAAATTTAAAAAACCCTGCACTATGGCAGGGTTTTAAAATATTTTTATCTTCTGTTTGAGTTTCTCCAAATGCCGGCTTCTTCTGCTTGTTTTATCAAGTCATCTCTAAATTCGGGAGATGCCAAGTTTATTATTCCTTCCGCTCTTTCCCACGTTGATTTGCCCTTGCAATTGAATATTCCGTGTTCCGTAACTATATAGTGCGTATTGGGTCTTGCAACCGTCACAGCTGATCCTGCGGGGAAATTAAGGACTATTCTCGATTCATCCTTGCCCGTCTTTTTGTTGTGGAATTTAGATGACAGACAGATGAAACTCTTTCCGCCCTTGGATAAATAGGCTCCCAGTACGAAGTCCAGTTGTCCGCCCGCTCCGGAAATGTGCTTGGTTCCACTTGATTCAGATGAAACTTGTCCCACCAAATCCACATTTACAGCATTGTTTATGGAAACGAAATTATCCAATTGAGAAATTATTCTGTCATCATTCGTATAACTTATGGGTGCCGCCATACATTGTGGATTGTTGTCTATAAAATCGTAGAGTTTTTGTGTTCCTGCCGCAAAGGCATATACTTGTCTAAATCTGTCAATGCTCTTTTTAGCTCCTGTTATCTTGCCCTTTTCATACAAGTCCACAAAGGCATCTATGAACATCTCGGTGTGAACTCCCAAGTCCTTCAAATCGGATTCCGCTATCAAGGATCCCACAGCATTGGGCATTCCGCCGATTCCCAATTGCAGACACGCTCCGTTGGGAATTTCAGCCACTATATATTCTGCCACTTTTCTATCAACGTCGCCGAAGGTTCCTTCAGGCAGTGCAAGTATATCGGGGTTTTCCCCTTCTACAACATAATCAATTTGATCTATGTGCACTACATTTTCAAAACCTCCCAGTGCGACGGGAAGCTTTTCATTTACTTCAAGAACTACTACGTCTGCAGTTTCCACCACAGCCATCAAGTGAGAAGCATTCAATCCCATGTTGAAATATCCGTGCTTATCCATGGGAGTGACACCTATGAATGCGATGTCGACCTTTGAATTTTCTCTATAATATCTCGGCAGTTCCGAATATCTCAAGGGATTGTAAAATCCTGCATCAGTTGTGTTGATTCTTCCTCTGTCGGGTCCTCCCGAATGCCACGAATTCCAAATGAAGCTGTCCCCTTGCGGATCCGCTTTAAATATCTCAGGAATACCTAAGAGCACTCCTCCTCTTACCACTACATCCTTTAGCTCTCCGGCTCTCTTTGCAAGAGCTTCGTCAATTGCAACCGGAGTTTGTCCTGCCCATGCATAATCTACATAATCGCCACTTTTTACAAGTCCGGCAGCAAATTCGGCAGTGACTAACTTCTCCTTGTATTTTTCTTTATAATCCATAGCAACTCCTTAATTATTCGTTAATTTTTATACTACATTGATTATAGCATATATTAATGCACTGTTATTTACAAATAAATTTTATATCCAATTTTAACTCTACGCATAAACACTGTACTATGAATAATAAAAGCACCCGTTTCACCGCTTTTTAGCAGTTTGATTTCTCATAAAAACATCTTCTCCGCCTTATTCCCTGCTCAACAGCTCCTTCACTTCCTCCACGGTCAATGCTTTTCCGTAGGATATAACTTCGCCGTTAAAAACCAATGCAGGTGTGGACATTACCCCATAACCGGCAATCTCCGCAAAATCAGTAACGTGTTCAATCTCATAATCCAATTTGAGTTCAGATATTGCCCTCATAGTCGCCTTTTCTAATTTCATGCACTTTGCACAGCCTGAACCCAATATTTTGATGCCCTTATCATCCTTAACTCTTTCTGTTTTTTGTGCGCTTTCCGATTTGCAATTTCCACCGCAACAGCATGATTTTGTATCTTTCTTTCTTCCAAATAATTTCATTTTTTCTTCTCTCCTTTTAAATGAGCATTGTACTAAAAACATTAAATATATAACCTACTATGATGATTCCCAGTGTGCAAATGGCAATGAATAAGATCAATAATTTAGACTTTACCGCCTTTTTCAACATGATCAAAGAGGGCAAACTCAATGTCGTCACCGCCATCATAAAGGATAAGATTGTACCTAATTGCGCTCCCTTTGCAAGTAAGGCCTCCGCCACCGGGATGGTTCCGAAGATATCGGCATACATGGGAACGCCGACAAGAGTGGCTAAGATGACACCAAAGGGATTGTCACTTCCCAAAACACTTTCAATCCACGTCTTAGGTATCCAGTTGTGAATAATTGCTCCTATGCCCACCCCTACCAAAATGTATGGAAATACTTTTTTAAAGGTTTCTGCAACCTGTTCCTTCGCATATTGGACTCTGTCCCTCTTGGTTAGCGAGGGTAAATTCATATCTACAACATTTGCCTTTTTTATGAAATCTTCCACATATTTCTCCATGTGCAATTTTTCGATTAAAGTACCGCCGATCACGGCAATAATCAAACCTACAACCACATAGGCAAGGGCGACTTTAGCCCCGAAAATACTCATGAGCAACACAAGACTTCCCAAGTCAACCATGGGAGAAGAAATCAAAAAGGAAAAAGTTACCCCCAGGGGCAATCCTGCACCGGTAAAACCCATAAATAGCGGAATGGAAGAGCAGGAGCAAAAGGGCGTGACCGTTCCTAACAAGGCCGACGTTATATTTGCTCCCACACCGTGAAAACCGCCTAAAATTTTCTTACTTCGTTCAGGTGGAAAATAACTTTGAATATAGGATATAAAGAAAATCAGCAAACATAGTAGAACTGTGATTTTGATTACATCGTATAGAAAGAATTGAACACTTCCACCCAAGGGACTGCTTATGTCTAAGCCTAAAAGGGACAGACCCTTGCCAATTAAGGCATTTAACCATTTCATACCCAGTACTTGATCTTGGAAAAATATCCCTATTGAATTTATTGTTTCCAAAAGTTCCTCCTCTATAAAACGTGTTTATGTGCGAATTTTTACAAATGACTTTTATGCGACTCCCGATTGCAACAACTATCGTCTTTAGTAATTTGGTGTTGTCAATTCCAACAACAGTTTTGATGCATATTCACTTCCGCTTTTGCTTAGGCTGTAATGCGTCCACTTG
>JAUNLL010000160.1 GCA_030532275.1 Peptoniphilus sp.
CAAAAGGAATTCCACTGAGTTATTTTGAAATGGTAGTCGATGGCAACCTCGAAGATTATCAGTCAGCCAATTGCCTAAGTGTTGGAGAAAACTCAATCATTTTATCAAATGAAAAAAATGGAAGATTGGTGGTATCACTTTATCCTGTCGACTGGATACGTGATGATAAATTATTTAAAAATATATTGTATTATGCTCTGTTTGGCACTCCGCAATTGGTGGCTGTTTATAGAGAAGAGGATTTAAATAACTCGAAATACAATATGCTTTGCAATAGATTGAGTACAAATAATAAAATCGTCAAACATATTCATTTGTCAAATAAGCGTGGCAAAATGAGGGCAGAAGATGAAACAATTAGCTATTTTTGTAAAACTGTTAATACATTTATATTTCCTGATGAAATATTATACGAAGAATATAAATATAAGTATAAAGATAAATTAAATAAAAACATCAAGTTTATTTGTTTGAATCTGGACAAGAGTGATGACGGGTTTGAGAAACTTTATATAGAATTAAATAGTGTAAATGATTATGAATCAATAATCGAACAACCCTTTTTTCAGATCTTTAAATACGGAAAGTGGATCGACGATGCCTTGATTCATGATATAAATGATTTGTTGACAATTTTATATGATCTTTCATCTGCTAGTGATAATCCAAAGGAGAATTTTAACAAATTAATTAGTTCGTTGAAGGGCAAACTAAAAAACAGGGCAGTGTCATGGCTTAAATATAATGATATAAAGTCGGATTCTGTTACTGCATTAAATGCAATGTGGATACTAAAAGTAATTGATGCCAAGGATGAATTAAAGGAGTATTTAACCACACTGGACGAACTTAAATATAATCCTGATATGTCTCATGCTTTTGAAAGCTTCGAGTTAATGAAGGATTGTATCAGAGGTATTAATGATTATAAAACTGAGTTATTTCTTAATGAAGGAAGTTATTCATTTGGTGAGATTATTAGGATTTTAGATATCGTGAACATGGGGGAGATTGTCGACGAAAGGTTACAGCTGAATGATGACTCTTATCTAAAAATTTTTCATACAATAAAAACACACATTGAATCTGATTTGAATTTTTTCGAATACGACAGTTCAAACCTAATGAGCATAAATCGTATTGTAAAGTTTCTTATTTCATTAAAGGAAGAACAAAAAAATGAACTTAGCTCGGATATATTATTAAATCTGATTTACAACTATTTAATTTTGTACAAAGAAAAAAAGGATAAAGTTATAAGTTGTGCTGATGCACAAAATATAGAATCGGGGTATAGGGTCGATAAAAAAGAAGTGCATATTCAAAATGGAGAAAAGATAGCTCACTACTATCAGCTTCAGATAATAAATACAATAATATTTTTGATTGAATCTAAATATCCTATAGATTTTTATAAAATAATAGAAAATATTGAGATCGCAGAGAAAAAAGATATAGTTCAGCAAAATGAAAAATCTGATCTGTATAAAATAATAGACAATTTAAATAATAAATTAAAGCAAAAGGAAGAAGAAAAAAATGAGCAAGAAG
>JAUNLL010000043.1 GCA_030532275.1 Peptoniphilus sp.
CACCCACACCTCCTATTACAGGATTTATCTACGATGTTGATGTGTACAACAACAGAGTGACGGGATACGCTCCCAAGTACTCCACTGTAAAACTCTACAAAAACGGAGTTTACATCGGATCAGACGTAGCTGACGGATCGGGATATTTCAGCATATCCAACACCTTCGGATACTACGACAACGGATATTGGTACAACGGCAAGTGGTACGGAGAAAGATACCACTACTATGATTTAAACGACTATAAACTACAAGCTTATAGCGGAACTACTTTACTTGACACCTATTACTTGAAGAATGCGGACGCTCACTACTATGACGGAAGTTGGGGACCAAGCTACCCGAACTATCCCAACTGGTACCCAAGCTACAACACGAGAGTATATCCCACATCCCTTGACTTGAACTATGGAAATGACAGCGTAAGCGGATACTTGCATTCTTATCCCAACACCTATGTATCCATTTATAGAGATGGAGTATATCTAGGTTCAGGATACACAAACTCAAATGGATACTTCAATATTGCTCTAAACAGAAGAATAAACAGTTTGGCAGGATTGGATTACTATGTGGGCAACAGATCTGTTTACGATGAATCCTACGGAGAAAGAGTATATCCTTGGAGCCTTTCAGTATCTCTATACAACATCAACGGATACTACAATCCCAACACCGTCGTTAGAGCATACTACGACGGAAAATACGTGGGAACAGCTACTACGGATTCCAAGGGATATTTCAGCATTTCATCAGATTTCAGAATTTACAACGATTCAAGACTTAAATTCTACTCAGACAAGAAAGTTGTAGAAACTGACGATGTTTACAAGACTGAAATAACCATAGGCAGCGGAGCGCTAACCAAGACAGTAAACGGAATTACCACTACAACCTACATGGACGTAGCGGCATATATCAAAGACGGAAGAACAATGCTACCCATCAGATTCGTAGCTGAATCACTGGGATACTATGTAACATTTAACGATGCTACAAGAAATGCGACATTCTCAGATGGCAACAAAGTAGTTGTAATAAACATAGATTCCTATGAATTCTATGTGGACGGTGTTAAACACACCTTTAACGTAAAACCTGAAATCAAGAACAGCAGAACTATGCTTCCCATTTCCGAAATAGGAAAGGCACTTGGACTTACTCACGGAAATAAGGGTGAAGGCAAGAATATAGAATGGGATGCTGTAAATCAAAAGGTATTGATCAGCGTTACAAAAACTAAATAAGTCAAATAAATCTACCGAGCGATCGGTAGATTTTTTGTTGCAATGATATACAATAATTGCAATAATAACTTGTTTTTTATCACAAGACAAAAACTTTGTTATATATTTAATAACAGTTGAAAATAAAATATTGTTAATATACAATGATATTAGTGATTTAGAGAATTTAATAAAGGAGAGGTATTTAATGAAAGCTTTAATAGTTGATTATGTTTCTGAAAACATCGAAAAGGAATTGAAGGTACTTGGATTTGAAGTGGATAAAGAAATGCTGCCCAGTTCTGAAAAATTGGCAGGAATGATTGAACCTTACGATCTTTTAGTAATGAGAGTAGACCCCTTCATCGACAAAAACGTTCTTGATGCGGCTAAAAACCTAAAGGCTATAATGGTAGGTTCAGTTGGTACAAACCACATCGACCTTGAATATGCTAAGGAAAAGGGCGTAGAAGTTCACAATTC
Source organism: Peptoniphilus sp. (assembly GCA_030532275.1). GTDB lineage: Bacteria > Bacillota > Clostridia > Tissierellales > Peptoniphilaceae > Peptoniphilus_E. Next base: position 1,710 of record JAUNLL010000043.1, read on the forward strand.
ACCCGGACAAAACTCCAATGCCGTAGCTGAACTTGTATTCTGTAAGGCTCTTGACCTGTTCAGAAATTCCTATCAAGCACAATATGAAATTAAAGAAAAGGGAATTTGGAACAAGTACAGATGGATAGGTAGAGAACTTAGAAACAAGACCATGGGTATCCTCGGATATGGTGCAATCGGCAGAAGAGTTGCTGAAATAGCTCACGTATTCCACATGGATGTAGTATCCTATGACCCCTACTTCGATCCCAAGAACAATCCACATGATTATGTTACATTGACAAGTTTTGACGAAGTTATCAAAGCGTCTGATGTAATTACTCTTCACCTTCCTCTTACACCTGAAACCAAGAACATGATTTCAGATGCTCAAATGGAATCAATGAAAGACGGAGCAGTGCTTATCAATGCGGCTCGTGGCGGTGTTATAGATGAAAAAGCTCTTTACAAATACATCAAAAACGGCAAGTTAGGCGGAGCAAACTTGGATACACTGGCTGACGAATTGGGAACAGGCGGACTGGATACACAAGATGTTGAAATAAGCTCTCCCTTATTTGAACTTGACAGAGTTTACATCACTCCTCACATCGGCGGTTCTACAATCGATGCACAAGATGATATCGGTAAGGTAGTTATCGCAAACGTTAAAAAAGTTTTCAATTTATAATTTAAAATAAATTTTAAGATTTAAACACCTTGATTTTTCAAGGTGTTTTTTATGTTATAATTACCATGAGGTGAACTATGAGAGCGAAATCCCTTGGAAAAATAAATTTGGCATTGGATGTGATTTCCAAAAGAGAGGACGGTTATCACAATATAAAAACTATAATGCAAAAAATTTCCCTGCATGATGAGATGGAATTCATAAGGATAAAGCAGGGCTTTAAGTTTTTTTCAAATGTGGAATTGGACGAGGAGCATAATTTAATACACAGAGCTCATAATTTGTTGGAAAGCTACACGGGCAGGAAATTGCCCATGGAAGTTCATCTCAAGAAAAATTTGCCCATAGCGGCAGGACTTGCAGGCGGAACGGGCAACGGAGCGCTGACTTTGAAGGCCCTCAATGAAGTATATGATCTGGGAATTGACTTGGAGGAGCTTTGCAGAATATCTCTGAAATTGGGAGCGGATTTTCCCTATATGTTGACGGGCGGCACTGTGTTGGCGGAGGGAATAGGAGAAAAACTCACAGCCATGGATGATTTCAGCGGACAGAGTGTGTTGATTGTCAATCCGGGATATGGAATATCCACGAGGGAAGTCTATGAGAATTTGGCACTTGATGAGGAGAGAACGGATTTTAACTCCATAGGAGCAGCTATGAAGGACAAGGATTTTTTGAAATTGTCGCAACTGTTGGAAAACAAGATGGAAAAATCCGTGTTTGAAGTACATCCCGATTTAGAGGAGTTAAAGATGGGTTTGAGAGATTTCGGCGGGGTATCGCTGATGAGCGGATCGGGAGCGACGGTCTTTGCGCTCTTTGATGATGAAGATAAATTAAATTCGGCTTATGAGCATTACAGAAATTTATATGAATATACATATAGAGCTGAAACCGTAGGTGGAGAAGATGAATATTCTTTTAATAGATGACGGACTTGGTTCCGTTGAGTTCATGAGAAAATTGGCAGAAGGTGGCATGGGGGGAGATTTGCTCATCGACAACAAAAATTATCCCTACGCCTTGAGGGAAAGGAGCATACTTGCCCTATCCATAAAGTTGCTAAACAGATTCAAGGCTGAGAATTACATAGTCACCAATCCCGCCATTGCAGTGAATTTGCAAAATTCCAACAGGAAGATCATAGACGGTTTGGAAAAATTTTACGCTTTGGCAGGCGAGGGAGCCTTGGTGCTGACAAACAGGTATTTTGCCCGTCATTTGAAGGGTGAGAAGGGAGTGAAGGCTGTCGATGCGCAGGTTTTGTCCAACCAGGTTCAATTTTTCGACATAAAGGAATACATCCTTGCCAATATATTGGATTATTACTTGGAGGGACATGAAGAGGTGTTTTTCATGGACTCCAATCTATATGTATTGAAGGATTTTGTGCTGAAGAGGTACAAGGGGAAAAAAATTCACTTCCTGCAGGATTTTATAATGGATGAGTTGGAGGCTTTGAAGGTGAAGGGCAACAGCAAGGGTGAAATATTTGTCACCATGGACAGGAGAAGCGTCTATTTAAATTTGGAAGATACTTACGCAGAGAGCTTTTGGAAGGTAAAAAACACAGCACTTTAATTATTTACATATGGGTGGATTGTGATATAATTTTTTGAGAGGGGCAGCGGGGAGGCTGCTTTTTTTATAATGAATAGAGATAGATTAGATGAGTTTCAAAGGATAGTTGAAAAAATTTACGATGAGTTTGATGAGAGATTTTTTGTGCATTTAAACGGTGGTGTGGTGATAGAGGAAGATGTGTGCTACCATCCGGAGGTGAGGGATGGTGATTTGCTTGTTTTGGGCGCTTACAGAAGAGATTTAATAGGCAGATCCATCATACTATACTACGGTTCTTTCATGGAGATGTACGGATATTTGACTGAAGAGGAATTGGAGAGAGAGATAAGAAAGACCTTTGAGCATGAATTGACACATCATCTTGAATTTTTGGCAAGGGAAAATGATCTTGAAGTGGAAGATTTAAAATACATTAGAAGATATAAGGAGAAATGATGAACAAAATTGCGGGATACATATATAAATTTATAGGGATATTTATAGACTACCTGTTGAGAGGTGCCATATTCTTAGTGGATGCTCTTGTGAGTGTATTTAAGTCCTTTAGGGAGTTGATAGGGCTTGTGCTGTCCATGGGCGGATGTCTGTTTATAATGCTCTTTTTAAATCCCTTCATACTTTACAGAGTGTTGAGAAACCCCTTTTTGATGACGGTGATAGTGCTATCTGTTGTGGTGCCCTTTATCGGTAGAATTGCCGTGAGTTACTTGAAGTACATTCACTACATAGGTACTGAATACTTCTATGACAAGGCGGATTTTCATCTCTTGGGAAGGAGAGCTTCCTTTGAGAAGATGGAAGATTACGGCAGAAAGTACAGAGAGAATCTGGAAAGGGAAAGAATCAGAAGGGAAGCGGAGAGAAGAAAGGCTCAAGAGGAGGAATTCAGAAGACAGTTTGGAAACTTCGGAGGATTTCACAGCTACACCTTTGATGATTTTGAAAGTTTTGAGGAATTTTTCAGAGATGCGGGCTATGGAAATTACACGGGAGGACAGGGCGGACAAAATCAGAGCGGAAACTACCAAAATATGGGCGGTTCCATGAGTTTTAAGGCTCAGTACGAAAAATCCTGCAATATTCTGGGTGTGAGTTACAATGCCGACAAGTACGAGATCAAGTTGGCCTATAAAAAGATGGCGAAGTTATACCATCCCGATTTAAACAAGGAACCGGGAGCGACGGAGAAGTTCCAAGAGATAAACAACGCCTATGAATTTCTATCGGATGAAAATATAGAGAGATATAAGAGGTTGCAATAGACGGAGGGAGAGCAGTAGGGTAAAAGTGCTGAAAAATGTATGTAAATCACAAAGGTTTCGGCACTTTTGCAAAAAAAATACTTAGACGAAAAATTCATCTAAGTATTTTGCTTGGTCGGGATGAAAGGATTTGAACCTTCGACCCCATGCACCCCATACATGTGCGCTACCGGGCTGCGCTACATCCCGACATCAGAATATGATTATAATACATTTATTGTAAAAATACAATATAAATTTTAAAAAAAGTGGTCGGGATGAAAGGATTTGAACCTTCGACCCCATGCTCCCGAAGCATGTGCGCTACCAAACTGCGCTACATCCCGACGACCAGAATAAAAGTATAACATAATTTTTACAATTATTCAATGGTGAAATGATGAATAAAATCAACTACAATTTAAAGATGAAAAACATAATAAAGACCTTTGAGGGAAGGAAATCCCTATTGTTACACTCCTGTTGTGCGCCCTGTTCCAGTGGAGTTTTGGGGCGATTGAGCGAGTATTTTGACATCACGGTTCTATACTACAATCCCAATCTGGACTCACAGCAGGAATTTGACAGAAGAGTGGAAGAGCAGAGGAGATTTATAGAGGCTCTTGACTGTGGAATCAAGTTGCTGATAGTGGATTATGAAGCGCAGGAGTATTACGATGTGATAAGAGGACATGAGGGAGATCCCGAGGGAGGAGAGAGGTGCAGTCTTTGCTTTGAACTCAGGCTGGACAGGACGGCAAGGCTGGCAGCGGAGAAGAATTTTGATTTTTTCACCACCACATTGTCCATCAGTCCTCACAAAAATTCGCAGCTGTTAAATGAAATCGGCGGCAGGATTGCCCAAAGGTACGGTGTGGATTATCTCTACTCCGATTTTAAGAAGGAAGAGGGATATAAGAGATCCATAGAACTCTCCAAGGAATACAATTTATACAGACAGGATTATTGCGGTTGCATTTATTCGAAGGTGCAAAGGAATACAAGTAAAGATAATTCGGTAAATTGACAAAAAACCTCAGTCAAAGACTGAGGTTTTTGTCAATTTTACTTTAACAGGTATTCCAAGATTTGAATCGTATTGAGTGCGGCGCCCTTTCTGGTGTTATCTGCAACGGAGATGAAGTTGATTCCGTTTTCCACGGAGTGGTCACGTCTTATTCTGCCGACATAGACTTCATCTTTGCCTGTAGTGACTATGGGCATGGGATAGATGTTGTTTTTCACGTCGTCGTAAAGTACAATGCCTTCTTCTTTGTCAAAGAGTTCAAAGACGTCTTTCAATTCAAAGGGTTTTTCAGTTTCCACTGCAATGGATACCATGTGTGATTCAAAGACGGGGATTCTAACAGCAGTGGCTGTGATTTTAATTTCTTGATCGCCCAAGATTTTTCTGGTTTCGTTTACCATCTTCATTTCTTCCTTGGAGTATCCGTCCTCAAGGAAATCATCTATGTGTGGCAGAGCGTTGCCTGATATTTGGTAGGGATAGAATCTGTTTTTTCCATTCCACATACCTGTCTTTAAATCTTCGATTCCGTTTACTCCTGAACCGGATACTGCTTGATATGTACTGAAAATTATTCTTTTAATACCATATTCTCTATATATGGGATATAGAGGTACTACTGATTGGATAGTGGAGCAGTTGGGGCTGGCAATTATCTTGTGTCCCAGAGCTTTATCTCCATTTATTTCGGGAACGACCAGAGGTTTGTCGTCGTGCATTCTAAAACCCGAGGAGTTGTCGATGACTGTTATTCCCATTTTTGCGGCTATGGGGCTGAATTTTAGCGAAAGATGAGAATCAAGAGCGCAAAGAGCGTATTGAATGTTTTTGCCCTTTAAATTTTCTTCTGTCAATTCCTCAACAGTGTATTCTTCACCTTTAAAAATTATAGTTTTGCCGGCGGAATTTGCTGATGAGAAAAAATAAATGTTTTCGATATCTATGCTTCTTTCTTCTAAAATACTTCTCATTTTTTGACCTACAAGTCCGGTAGCTCCAAAAATCGCAAGATTAATTTTGCTCAAAATTAACACCCTTTCCTTTATTTTAGGTAGAATAATATCATCTAATGAGTTGCTTGTCAATTTAATGTTTGTAAAATAGCTATTTAAAGGGAAATGTTGGAAGAAATGTGCTAATAAAATTCAACTTATGTTATAATCGAAAAAAGGAATATATACAAGGAGAAAATAGATGATAGAAATAGCTTTGTTGGGGTTTGGAACTGTCGGTAGGGGAACTTATGAAATCATAGAGAAAAGAGCCGAGGAAATTAAAAGGGTTTTAAATGATGAACTCAAGGTATCCAAGGTGCTTGTGAGAAATAAGGGAAAGTACAAGGGGCAGGGAGATATTTTTACGGATCGTTACGACGATATATTGAATGATGACAATATTTCTTTAGTCTGTGAAATGACCGGCGACTTGGAAAACAGTTACAGATACATAAATGAGGCTCTCAAGGCGAAAAAACACGTTGTAACCTCCAATAAAGCTGTAGTAAGTGAAAATTTGTCCTATTTCACAGCTTTGGCGGATGAAAATGAAGTCAATTTTTTATACGAGGCTTCAGTGGGCGGATCCATACCCATTATCACGCCCTTGACTGCACAGAGTGTAATCAATCGCATTTACAGAATCAGGGGAATTTTAAATGGAACGAGCAATTTTATACTGTCAAAAATGTACAATGAAAATCTGTCCTATGATGAAGTTTTGCGAGAGGCTCAAGCCTTGGGATATGCAGAAGCCGATCCCTATGCGGATGTGGAGGGAATCGACGCTCTGAGAAAACTGAAGATACTCAGCTCCATAGCCTTTTCCAAGGATATTGAAAACAGCGAGATTTTATCCGAGGGAATTTCGTCAATATTGCCCGTGGATATTGAAGTTTTCAAAGAAAAGGGATTTAAGATAAAGCTTGTGGCTGAATCCTTTTTAAATGAGGACAAGTACGCTCTACTGGTGGAGCCGGTGCTGGTAAAATCGGAAGATCCCCTTTACTTCATAGAGGGAAGCAACAATATTGTGGAAATTTTCGGCGACAACTATTCCAGTCTGTCCTTCATAGGAGAGGGAGCGGGCAAGCTGCCCACGGGAAATGCTGTGGTCATAGATATAATAGATGCTTTGTTGTCAAATAATTTGAAGCTGAAATTTGACAATTTAAAGATAAAATGTGCAAGTAAGTTTCAAGGCTCCTACTATGTGAGGACAAAGGAAAAAATAGATGAGTCACTGTTGGCTGAATCCTTTGAGAGAGATGGTTTTGTCATTTCCAGAACGAAGATGGTGGACAGAGGAGAGCTGAAAAAGGAACTTCGAAAGTTCAGAGATGAGGATTGTTTTATAGCGAGATTTGAAGGAGAGGACTTAGTATGAAAGTATTTATTACATCGAAGATACCCATGGATATTTTAAATGGAATTAAGGAAAATTTTGAAGTGGAGTATCACGATTCCAATGTTCCTCTATCTAAAGAGGAGATAATGGAAGGGCTTGCAGGTTTCGATGCCTTGGTGTGTCCCCTTTCAGACAAGATTGACGAAGAAGTGATAAATTCTGCTGACGATTTAAAAATCATAGCTAATTACGGAGCGGGATTTGACAATATTGATATACAAGCGGCGGCGAAGAAGAATATCGCCGTGACCAATGCGCCTGCACCCTCTTCTGCGGTGTCCACTGCAGAACTTACCTTTGCGCTCATATTGATGATTGCAAGGGATATGTTGAGAGCGGAAGAGAGTTTGAGAGAGGGAAATTTCAAAGGTTGGCGTCCCACTTACTTCTTAGGCGAGCAGTTGAAGTCCAAGACCTTGGGAATAATAGGCATGGGAAATATAGGCAAGAACTTGGCGAAAAGAGCCTTGGCCTTTGAAATGAAAGTCGTATATCATTCAAGAAACAGAAAACAGGACATTGAAGATCTGGGCGTTGAGTACATGGAGAGGGACGAAGTAATAAAGAGTGCGGATTTCCTCACTTTGCACACGGCTTTTTCTCCCGAACTCAAGCATATGATTTCAAAGAGGGAGTTTGAACTCATGCCTGAAAGTGCTTATCTGATCAATGCAGCAAGAGGGCCTCTTGTGGATGAAGCTGCCTTGGTAGCTGCTTTGGAAGAGGGAAAGATCAAGGGTGCGGCTCTTGATGTATATGAGTTTGAACCCGAGGTTTCCCAACAGCTTTTAAAATTGAAAAATGTGGTTTTGATGCCTCACTTGGGCAATGCCACCTATGATGCCAGAATGGAAATGGGCAGAGCTGTCTTTGACAATTTGATGGATTTTAAAGAGGGACGAAGACCAAGAAACAAAGTCAACTGAAGGAGGAAGTTATGAAATTAGGATTTGGGGCGGATCATGCCGGATATGAACTGAAGGAAAAATTAAAAAAATACTTGGAAGAAAAGGGATATGAATGTGTGGACTACGGAACACACAGCACTGAAAGAGTGGACTATCCCGACTTCGGAAAAATAGTGGGGGAAAAGGTGGCAGCCGGAGAAGTGGACAAGGGCGTGCTGGTATGCGGAACAGGCGTGGGAATTTCCCTTGCTGCAAACAAGGTGAAGGGAATAAGGGCCTGTGTATGCTCCGAACCCTACACGGCAATGATGAGTGCAAAACACAACGATGCCAACATAATAGCCATGGGTGGACGAGTTGTGGGAGAAGACATGGCGAAGATGATCGTCGACAGTTTTTTGGAAAACACCTTTGAGGGCGGCAGACATAAAATGAGAGTGGACAAGATCATCTCCATAGAAAATGAGGAAGCATGAAACTGAGAGCGTTGATTTTATCTGTGTTTTTGTCTTTGATTATGACTGTAAATGTTTGTGCGACGAACTTTTTAAATGTTGAGTCAAAGGATGAGAACACAGATATTTTGATAAACAGGGTCGACGGATATTCCCTTGAAATACCCAAGGGGGCAAAGGCCCGAATAAATGAAAACAACTTCAAAACTCAGGTGGATTTTGACGATGTGAATGTGAAAATTTTTCTTGAGGATTTAAAAAAGAAAGTTACCTACGAAGAGTACAGAAACTATTCGCTGCTAGGTATAAAGAATACTGCCACTGAACACATAATCACCGATGAAAAGGGATTGACATTAAGGGGCAAAGAGTCCTACTACATAGAATTTAACAGAAGAAAATTGACGGGAGTCAAGGGAGATAAAAATCACTATCTGATAATTTTTCAAAAGTTAGCTCCTCATAGGGCGATGACCTTCATGGTCAAGTCCGATAAACCCGTGGACAAGGAGAGGATATTTTCGATGGTGTCCTCGGTGAAATTGGACGTGGACAGAGTGGAAAATTCCATAACAAAGGTGCCAAACGACATCAGGATAATGGGTGATGGCTTAAAGGGTGCTGATTATTGGAGCAAGGGCACGAAAAAACTTTACAGAAATGATTTTTTAGAAAGCACCGAAAGGAAATGGGGAATTTTCGTAAATACCTTTTGGAGCAGTGACAAGTTCAACAGGATAGAAAAGGAATTGGAGCATAGATTCAGATATCTGTTGCTCTATCACGACACGGGTTTCAGCAATACCAATTACACGCAGGCCGTTCAGTTTGCAAGGGTCAGGGACTCCTATATAGAGTTGACTTTCCAAACTCAAATGCAAGAGGGCGTAAATGAAATCTATGATGTACTTCAAGGCAAAAAAGAAGATTTCATAAGGGAGATGGCGAGGAAGGTAAGGGTGGCTGAACATCCTGTCCTATTTAGGATAGGCAATGAGATGAACGGCGACTGGTGCAGTTACTCCGCCTATAATACAGGTCTTGATTCTGATATTTACATATATCTGTATGATTACATTTACAGGATATTTGCCGAAGAAGGTGCAAACAAATACACCATATATGTATTTAACCCCAATGGAAAGAGCTTTCCCGACTTCAGATACAATGACGAATCCATGTACAGACCGCACCACAGCAAGTACCAAGTGTTGGGTCTTACACTTTACAATACGGGGAATTACTATCCGGGAGAATACTGGACGGATTTTGAACTCCTCTACAAGGATCTGTACAAAGATTCTTTGAAAAATTACGACAAGCCCATGATGATCACTGAATTCGCCGCAAGTACAAGAGGCGGAGATAAGGTCGCATGGACGGAAGATATGTTTAAGGTGCTCGAGGAGAAGTTTCCCGAAATAAAGGTGGCAATTTGGTTTAGCGGAATAGATTTGGATGCTCAGGGAGAGCCTGCAAGGATTTATGACATAACGGAACCGACGGGAATTTTAGAAGTTTTTAAGAAATATTTAAAAAAGTAAAATTATCACTTGACAAATATATTTATCTCTGATACTGTATTGAATAATTAAATAAAGTAAATCGATAGCAAAAGAGGTCGCAGGTTGCATTTAAAAGGGTAACTTGCCGAAGCGAAAGCTGGGGGT